>NZ_JBFRYA010000018.1:0-83434 GCF_040892635.1 Zhongshania guokunii
TGGTGTGGGCGTCGCCAATCAGTGCACACTCAAAATTACTGCCGGTGGAGGGAGTAGAAAGTGCGTCGTGCAGCCTGTGTTCACGATCTCTCCCCTGAGCGAGTACGCAGTAAGAAATCGCTCTGTTAAGCACTTCGTCGCTCGCCCGCAGCTGCGCGATTCCCCCATGTACATTATCGAGTTCGCTATTGCAGATCAGCTCTAACTGAGGGCTAGCCAGTAAGCGCTGGAGCAGGTCGTTGCGGTAGATCATTTCTGCCGAACGCGCGAGTTGGCGGGCGGGGGATCGGCTTGACAATATTACTTTGTAGCCTTGCGCTATAAGTGCTTCACAGGTTTCGCAGCCGGTCTCACCGCCGCCCAATACCAAAATTGGGCCTGCGTCTGGTGCGGGGAGGGGATGACTTGGCAGGGTGTTGAGCAGGTCGAAGGCGTCGCAGCTATTATGGATGTCCAGGCCATTAAAATTGTGTGGTCGCGAGCGGCTGCCGGTTGCAAATACCACAATATCAGGCTGACGTGCAGCAATATCTTGTTCGCTGGTGTTAGCCCCGAGTTCGACATTTACTGTGCTTGCCTGTAATTGTCGAATCAGATACTGGCGATAGCGCTCCAATTTATCTTTAAAGGGCGGGGCGGCGGAGACAATCAAGCCGCCACCGAGTTGATTTTGGCACTCCAATAGGCTGGTGTGGGCGCCGGCGGCGGCTAAGCTCAAGGCGGCAGTTATACCTGCAGGACCGCTACCGAGCACTATGGCGCGGGCTGGTGCCATCAGTTGTGGGATTTCGCCGTCTAGCTCTCGGCCAGTGGCGGGATTATTCGCGCAGCGAATGCTGTTCTCTGCAAAGCCATTGGCCACGCAAAAATTGCACGAGGTGCAGGGAATAATCGCATCGGCATTACCCGCTCTGGCCTTGTTGCTCCACTCCGGGTCGGCTAGCAGGGTGCGGCCCAGCGCGATTAGATCAGCATCGCCATCGCGCAACGCTTGCTCGGCGGTGTCTGGGTGGCGGATTTGGCCCACGGTAATAATCGGCACATTGCACACTTGGCGAATGCGGCGAGAATAGGGTAGGCGCCAGCCGTCAGGGGCAGACATGGGGTCTAGTACTTTGTCGAAGCTCTCTGGGCCGACGCCAGTAGATACATGAATGGCGTCAATACCTGCGTCAACCAGCATGGGACAAATTCGTTCCATGTCTTCAATGGTAAGCCCACCTTCGCAAAACTCATCGGCAGAGAGCCGGTAGATTAGTGGCCGATTGCCAATGGCCTGTCTCACTCGGTGAATAACACGGCGGGGGAATTCCAGCCGCCCGGTTTCGTTGCCGCCCCAAACATCGTCGCGCTTATTGCTGCGTGGTGACATGAATTGGGTGAGTAAATAGCCATGGGCGCCGTGGAGCTCAACGGCTTGGTAACCGGCTTTAATACCGAGTTCGGCGCTGTGGCCAAAGCACTCGATCATAGCCTCTATTTCGGTATGACTCATACCTTTGCAGATTAATTGATTGGGAGCCTTACGGGAGAAGATGTTACTGGGCCCAATCGTTGTAGGGGTTTTTAGCAGGCTACGTTTGGCTGCAGCACCGCCGTGTTGTAACTGTAGGCAGGCGACACTTCCTTCAGATTTTATGGCGTTAACTAAGCGCTTATGGCCGTGTATGTGGGTATCGCTTTCGAGCGCAAGCTGATTGGGTTCAGACTGCCCTGAACTTTGGTTCACGCAGCAAAATTCGACAATAATCATACCGGTGCCGCCGGCTGCGCGGGCTTGATAAAAAGCAATTTGGGCATCGCTGACCTCTCCGCTTGGGGTGCCGAGCTGAGTAGACATTGGAGGCATGACGGTGCGGTTCGGAATGCACAGGTTGCGAATTTGTAAGGGCTTAAATAGTAGTGGGTAATTCAAGTCATGCTCCTGGTGTTTCCAGTTATAGTGGTTATTATAATTGCTGTGTGGTAGTTAGTTATGGTTTTGAAAAAATGGTTTGGTGGCGTTCCCTTCTGTCTTTTAGTGTGTCTTGGTCACAATAAAGTTGACCATATAAAGATCGCTAGGTAGAACTACTTATAATGTTGTAGTCCGTCTCGATATATGATTATAATAACTGACATACAGTAAGTTTTAAATGGGTCGGCAACTAAAGTAGGTAATAAAATGACATATATAAAAACTAGTGGTGACGGAAAACTAATGAGGAAAACAATACTCGCTTTGTGTATCGCAGGGGTATCGGCTACAGCAGCTGCTCAGGAAGCGCAGCGCGTACGTAGCAATACAATCGAAGAGGTGATTGTTACCGCCCAAAAAAGAGCGCAAAGTGTTTCTGAAGTTCCTTTGTCTATTCAAGCTTTGACGTCTGATAAGCTTGAAAGTGAGCGTTTTGAGTCTTTGGCAGACTTAAAGCTCATTTCCCCCAGCTTTACTTTCAGTAATGGCACCGCTGGTAATTTCTCGAATTCGATTTCTATGCGCGGTTTGGGGTCGTTCTCTACCGAGGGTGGTGTGCAGCCGAGTGTGTCGACTGTAGTCGATGGTGTGGCTCTGGCGAGATCAACAGAGTTTAGTTCGGACCTTGGCGATATTGAACGTATCGAAGTTATTGCCGGCCCGCAGGGAACCTTGTTTGGTCGTAACTCAATTGGTGGCGCGCTGAATATAGTGCGTAAGGGTCCATCTGAAGAGTTTGCCGCCGAGATTGAAGTTGCCGCGACCGATGACAATGAGTTAAGTACCAAAGCCATGATTAACGGTGCGCTGTCTGATCGTGTTCAAGGCCGTTTAAATGTCTTTTTTAAAGATCGCGATGGGCACATTAAGAACCTTGACGCTAGGCAGGGTGACGCCGGTGGTGAAGAAAGTCGTGGCCTAATGGTCAAGTTAAACTTTGATCTAAGCGATAATTTGAGTGTGTTGCTAAGCGGTGATTTTGTCGATACCAAAACTGGCGGCAATCCGCTGGTTACCTTTGGTTTAGATACGCTATATCCGGGTGCGCAAGCACGTTTAGTGGCATTGGGTAATGGCGATGCTGCCAAGGGCCAGCAAGTGCTCGACGATCCATTTACAGTAAACGCTAATACCGAACATTTTTTAGATTATACTCAAAAGGGCCTTGTTGCCGATGTGACTTGGCAGCTAAATGAAGAGTGGACGCTGAAGTCGATCAGTGCCCTGCGCCTTTCAGATCAAACCTTTAATCAGGACATTGATTCTTCACCAGCATCAATGGGTAATTTGGATAGCACCACCGCTACTGCGCTGGTAGGTGGTAGTACTTTCGGTATGTTTGGCGTGTATCTCGACGGAACCAATCTCTCACCGTTAGGGGATTCTGGAATTCTCAACGAACTAGAATATTTCACTCAGGAGTTGCGTTTTGAATATCAAGCTTCTGATCTTAGCGTGGTCACTGGTCTCTATCTGCAGGACTACCAGGAAGACGGTAAAACAGATGTACCGCTGTGGATTCGTGGTGCGCCGCCTTTGCCAACGCCAATTATTCAGTCGGATCCGTATACAAATGATTATAGTCAACAATCTTGGGCCGTGTTCAGCGATGTAACTTGGGATCTTAATGACGTTGTTCAGCTATTTGCTGGTGTGCGTTGGACCGATGAGGAGGCAACACTTAAGCATCAGCAGCTTAGTTATGTCGCCCGAGATTTCAGCTGTACGAACAATGTTTGCGATATCGACTTAACGACGGCATACGTTAATAACACTATTGATTTTACATCTGATGGCCATAGTGCAGATTGGTCTGGCCGTGTTGGCGCAAAGTGGGATGTTTCTGAAGACAGCAATGTTTATGCTAGTTATTCTCGCGGCTTTATTGGTATAGGTGTTAACTATACGCGTTCATCAACGCCGACAAATACTTATTTAGATCCGTCAATCGCAGATTCATTTGAGATTGGTTTTAAAAGTGATTTGTTAGATCGCACGGCACAGGTTCACGGTGCTATTTATTATATGGAAGTTGATGATATTCAGTCGACCAAGCGTATTCCTGGTAGCACGCTAACAGCACCAGTCAATGTTGGTAAGATCCGCAGTCAAGGTATCGAGTTGAATACTAGCTGGCTTGCGACTGATTTGCTGATGCTAACGTTGGGTGTAGCGTACACTGACGTCGAGTTTCAAGAGTTCGATATGGACTGCTACGTTGGGCAAACCGTCGCACAGGGTTGTGTGAATGGCGAGCAGGATTTAAGCGGCGAACGCCCGCCGCAGGCGCCAGAGCTGAAATACACCTTGTCGGCGAATTATGACCAGCCACTTGCTGACTTGCCTTTTAATGCTTTTGGTAATGTGAGTTATGTGTGGCAATCGGAGACGGCGACAGATCTGGCCCGTGATCCGCGTTTGGAGCAGGACGAATATGGCTTGCTGAATGTCAGTATGGGTATTCGCGACAAGCAAGAGCGCTACGAAATATCGATATTTGGCAAAAACGTAACCGACGAATACTACGCGCTCAGCAAGGGGCAGGCAGATCCCGTGGGTGGCTACTTCCAGTTTACCTCTCGTGGTGCTCAGGCCTACTGGGGGTTGGCGGCAAAATACAGCTTCTAATGTCATGACTAAAGCCTAGCTAGTGGGGTGGTAATTACCTTATGCCTAGGCAGTTAATTATCCCTTTGGCGCACTTAGTAATAAGTGCGCCTTTTTTGTATTTAGGAAAAGGAAATTATTACACTGCAGCCGCGATACTCTTATCGTTGCGATATTGTGGTTGGAGGTATCGGCAGCGTGTCGTAATGATTGATAATAAAGTGAACGTTATTTAATTCTACGGTGTTGATAATATAGCTGACTAATAGTAAGTTATGTGCTGGATGCTACATTAGAATAAGGATAAGAAGATGGACGAATTATGGTTGCATATTGGTCACGACGCAGATGGCGCGGTGGCGACTCCTTGGATGCCCTGGGTATTTGAAATTGGCTCGGTGGTGGTCTGGTTGATGATTGCGGTTTACTTTTACCGTGCCTACAAACAGACAGGCAGCTTAAGTAGATATACGTTGATTTTTATTGGCGCGACTTCAATGTTTTGGCTGGAGTTTCCCGCTGATTGGGGGGCATTTTTGGTGTATTCGCCGAGTTTCGCCCTGTTCCCTCTTGAGTTGCCTTTTACGACGCCGAATAAGCCTTTGTTTATGCCTTTCGCCTACGGTTGGTACTTCCTAGCGATCTATTCGTTGATCTGGTTTTTAGTGGATAAATTACGCGCTGTCAAGCCTGAGTGGAGTAGGCTGCTTGTGGTACTGCTCATTGCCGCGCCATTTTTCTATATATGGAACTTGATGGTTGAAGGCTTTTCAGCGGTCGTCGGGTGGTGGACTTACTACGAAGTCTTTGGTCCTGCGCTGCATTCAACGCGCGGGACGTATCCACTGATTTTTCCAGTAGTGCCCTTTGCAGTATACGGTGTTGTTGAAGCGCTGGTGCTTACTTGGAAGGACAAAAATGGTTTACACATGTTGGAGCATATTACCGGCGCCCATAAATCTGTTGTTGGTCAGGGTAAAGAGCTGCGCAGGGCGGTGGCATGGATCATCACAATGAACTGTATATTTGGCTTATTCTCGCTTTCGCTGGTTTGGTTTCGCATTAGTGTCACGTCGTGACCAGGGCGTTTTGCTGATTGGCTGATGCATTAACTTACGACTTGTCATTTATTGTTGACATAATAATTGTCTAGGTGATAGTGTGAGAAGATAGTACATCTGTATAAGGTTTGGCACGCTGTTGAGTAATGCTTATAGTTGCGGTGTGTCAAAACATATAAATTGAGTGCTAATACTGAGTTCGGTGCCGATATTGCACCGCTTATTTTTGATTTATTTCTACGGAGTGGAATTAAGGAATGAGAAGGGTGCTAATTGCGGCGATTGTTGTCCTGTATTCAATGGCATTGCTGTGTGCTTTTATGCCCGAGCTACTCGGGGAGTGGACGACGTATTATATGTACTTTATTGCTGCGATATTGCTGGTGCACATCGCGGAGCTAGGCTTATTCTTTAAATACGTAAAAAAATACCCAGGAAGCTTGGGGTTAAGTATTTTTCTGACGATAATTTTTGGATTTTTGCATTGGTTGCCATATAAAAATAAGGATTAAAATTTAATCTTGTTTGTACGTTTGTATAGCATAAATGATCGGTGTTACTTTCTGGATGATACATTTATTTGAATATCTGGTGATGCGGTTGAGATCACTGAAAAACTAAAATAATTGAGATGGAACTATGAAAGTGTTTGGCAAGGTGTTTGTAGTGACGGGGGCAGGTAACGGTATTGGTAGACTGCTCGCACTAGATCTTCTCGGTCGCGGGGCGCATGTTGCTTTAGTCGACGTTAATGATGCGGCACTTGAGGCTACTTGTATGCTGGCGCATGAATACAAAGAAAAATTATCTACCCATGTTGCAGACATAACAAATAGGGAGCAGGTGGCAGCTATTCCAGATGCGGTTGTCGCGCATCACGGCGCGATAGATGGAGTTATCAATAATGCAGGCATTGTTCAACCATTTCTTTATCTTAGTGACCTTGAAAACGAAGCGATAGACCGTGTGGTTAACGTCAATTTTCTTGGCACGGTAAATGTGACGAGGGCGTTTCTTCCGCATTTACTTCTCAGGCCCCAAGCGTACATTGCTAATGTATCTAGCATGGGCGGTTTTGTGCCTGTTCCTGGTCAAACCATTTACGGCGCAGCTAAGGCAGCAGTGAAATTATTTACCGAAGGGCTGCGCTCTGAGCTAGCCGGTACGGCGGTGGGGGTTTCAGTTATATTTCCCGGCGCTATTGATACCGATATTGTAAAAAATTCAGGAGCAGGTGATACCCAGCCAATAACCCCAGAAGATGCATCTTTTAAAATGCTTCCTCCCAAAAAGGCTGCATCGATTATTGTTGATGGAATAGAAAAGGGAAAGTATCGAATCATGGTAGGAAACGACGCATGGGCACTCGATGTGATTTCAAGATTAAGTCCTAAGCTTGCGGCAAGTATGGTTCTTAAAAAGCTAAAAGAGCTAACACCAAAATCTCGATAAAAAATAATAGTGTATAGGTGCAATATGAGCATAATGAGTTCTGTAGAAAAAATTAAGAGCAACCGTTATATTCAAAATATAGAATCTTGGCGCTGGATGACTAGTCTTGTTCTAAAAGGTGCCGCACAGACTTTGGCAACTGTCGGTGGTGGAAGTAAGGCGTCTCGTCCATCCCATGTGCCGGAGAATTTGGCGGTCGATTTTAATTTCACGGCTATCGATTGTAGCGAAACGGATATACATGCGGGGTGGCGAAAGCTATTTGATAAGCCGGATATATTTTGGACGCCTCAAAATGGCGGTCATTGGGTTGTTACCCGAGCCGAATATATTTCTACCGTAATGAAGACGCCAGATGTTTTTTCTAGCGACGAGATTATTCTCCCTAAAGGTGCAAAACCAATACGTTTGCTTCCACTTGAGGCAAAGCCGTCAGAGCACGGGCCATACCGAGCGATTATTGCGAAGCGAGTTACACCAAAAGCCGTTACCGAAATGCGTGACGGGGTTCGTGCGCTCACCATTGAGATGATTGAAAGTTTTCGTGCAAAAGGTGAGTGTGAGTTTGTAGAGGATTTTGCCAAGCGGCTACCTATAGCTGTATTTTTACAGCTTGTTGACCTACCCCATGATGACCGAGAGAAATTATTGGAATGGACGGAGGTCGCAGTACGATCTAAAAGTTCATTGCAACTTATGATGGCATTTTTGCATGTCATTAATTATCTCGAATATTGGATTCGTGAGCGTCGCGCCAAGCCTGGCGATGATTTAATTAGCGATATTGTGAATGCAAAGATTGATGGTAAGCCGCTAAGTCACGATGAGATTCAAGGTATGTTAACGACCGTGCTGTTTGGCGGCCTTGATACCGTTGCAGCGATATTGGGGTTTATGGCCAAGTTTCTTGCAGAAAATCCTGAGCATCGTCAACAATTAATAGCTAATCCCAAGCTTATTCCTAAGGCAATTGATGAAATACTGCGCCTGCACGGTATTGTCAATCTCTCTAGGAGCGTGGCTCAAGATACTGAGCTGGGCGGGGTCTTTTTGAAAAAAGGCGACATGATTCAAGTTCCCAACAGTATGTTTGGCGTAGATGACAGGGCGACGGACGAGCCGCTTAAAGTTGATTTTACGCGACCAAATATTGCGGCTAGTCATGCCGCCTTTGGCTTGGGGATCCATCGCTGTGTTGGGTCAACACTAGCAAGGATGGAGCTAACAATGTTTTTGGAGGAGTGGCTAACTCGCATACCTGATTTCGCGATAGCGCCGGGAAAAAAGGCGACGACTGTAGCGGGACAGGTAAATGGAATAGTGCAATTGCCGCTGCGCTGGCCAGTATCATAATTACTTACAGCCTACTGATAGGAAAGGTAGATGGATGTTGTTGTTTTTGGCGCAACGGGTTATTTGGGCAGCCACGCTGCGGAGCAGCTAATGATCGCGGGGCATGCGGTAAAATGTATTGTTCGCCCACAGAGTGATACCTACTTTTTACAATCTATTGCAGCAGATATTCATGTTGTTGATTTTGTAAATGGTGACTTAAGCGCGCATATTGACGAAGGCAGTTGTGTGCTTAATTGCACGGCAGATACGCGAATGCATTTGAGTGATCTGCAGCGTTCTAAAGTCGAAATTGATCTTACTACGCAAATATTTAAAGCCGCAGCTGGTGCTGGCGCCAAGCGCTTTATGCAACTCAGTACAGTAATGCTTTACGGATTCGATAGGCCCCCTCATGCAATAGATGAGCAGTATTCGCCAAGCCCCAAATACAGTTACAGCAGAATTGCCGCGCGAAGGGAGCGAGTATTGCTGGATCTGGCCAAAACGTCGGCTATGGAGTTGATAGTCTTAAGGCCGTCTAACACCTTGGGTAAGCGAGATACTTCTGCGCTGCCCGCCATATTACCACTGTTAGAAAAAGGTAAATTTCCCGTGATTGGCGGCGGCGGGTGGCGATATTCGAATGCCGACGCTCGTGATGTGGGTAGAGCATTTGTCCACCTGCTTGATTTACCCATTGTCGGGCCAGAAATTTACTTGATGAAGGCCTATGATATTAGTTGGCTAGATTTAAAAGCTGAAATCGATAATATACTGGGTCGCAAGAGTCGAGTGCTCAATATCCCGCGAGGATTAGCGCTAGGTCTTGGCGGGGTGATGGAGTTCTTGTTTCCTTATGGCAGTTCGCCGCCGCTCACCCGCTTTATGGTCGAAACATTGAGTTCAAATACCTTGTTTGACGATAGCAAGCTTAGGTCTACAGGTTTTCTGCCGAAATATGATTTGCATGAAACATTGCTTGATGCCTTAAGTGACAAATCTCCATATTAGCCTTGGCTTTACATTTTTTCTGAAATTAATTTTCGTTACATATAGTTCCTTGTGTATCAATAATTGTAAACAAAACAATTTTATCTAGACTGTTTCGCGCGCGGGCCGCGGGAATGTATTAAGTCTTTGCTTACGTATTACTAGCGCTGGGGCTTAACCGCTCGCTATTGTTTGGATGTGATCACTGGGGCCGCATATCTTTTACCTGCGTAGTAGTTTTGCTGTGCATTAAAACTTACACATCATCATTTATGTATTGACAAGGTAATGGCTGGGTAGATAGGATTAGATCGAGTTGTACGACTGTATAGCGGTAGATATCCGATCTGACGAAAATGATCAGGCAGGTAGGTACAGCTGATGAGCTCAGCTCCTTAGCTATGAATAAAAATAAATGATAGGTGGAGGGAATAATTCGGTGAGCACAGTTAATTGCCGCGCATTAGCGAGAGTATGTTGGCCATCGCTAATGGCATTAGTGGCATCTTTACACAGCGGTGGTGTGCTCTCTGAGGACGGCGTTGAGGCTAAACGCAAAAACCGCTTGCTGGAAGAGGTTGTGGTTACGGCTCAGAAGCGGGAAGAGAATGCGCAGGATGTGCCGGTCTCTGTGCTAGCTTTGAGTGGTGATATGTTAGAGGCAATGGGTGTTGACGACCCAAGCGATTTGCAGGCAGTGACCCCTGGCTTGACTTATGGTTCTGCGACAGGTTTTGCCATTGTTTATTTGCGAGGTGTGGGCTCCGATGCCTTTTTGATGGCCGATCCGAGCGTTGCAACTTATATAGATGGTATTTACTACCCCTTCGCCAGTGGTTTGGCACAATCCTTTGGCAAAGTAGAGCGCATTGAAGTACTTAAAGGCCCGCAGGGCACCTTGTTTGGGCGAAATACCACTGGTGGCGCAATCAGTATTACCACTGAAACGCCAAGTTTTGATGAAATGCATGGATCGGTAAGTTATACCTACGGACATTACGAAGAAAATGGAGCCGATTTTCAAAAGGCAAGAGCAAATATCAATATCCCATTTACTAGCAACCTCGCTGCGACTTTGGCGGTATTTTCAGATACTGCAGAGCAGTATATGCGTTTCGATGAAGAATCCATTAAACAGCATTCGCCTGATGAAGTCGCGAAGGGATATCGCTTTAAAATAAAGGCGAGTTTTGCTGATAAGTTTGATCTTATGTTGGCGGCAGTTGGGGTTGAACAAAGTGGATTTAATACTGCATTAGCACCAAATACTGGGCCATCAGACCTTGCGGTATTGTTAGGGGCTGAGCAGCAAGCTCGAGATTATTCGGTGTCGGTGAATGCACCTATCAATTTTGATATTGATAGCGAAGTGTATTTTGCTGAGTTTAACGCCTATCTCGACGCTTTAGATATAAAGCTATTGGTCAGTGATCAGTACATAAATAACTTAGGGAAGACGGATTTCGACGGAAGCAATGCCCCCATCGCGTATTTTGGCGCGCCAGTTTATTCGGATGTGAAGACGGCTGAACTGCAATTACTCTCTAATGAAAATAGCTGGGGTGCGGGTTGGTTGCAGTGGGTTGCAGGTTTGTACTATATCGATAGCGTTGCAGGTGTATCGGCTGAGTTGGCATTGCTGGGTGGAGAGACGGGGCAGGCTGGGCTGTTTGGTTTAAGTGTGCCCATAGATGACATTATTGATTTGGTGCCAGGCCTTACAGAGATTTTGGGGCCGGTTCCGCTTGCTGGTGGGCTTAGTCTTCATTTGGAGGGGGGGGGCTGGCGACGGAGTCTAGCGCGGCATTTGCGCAAACCACATTCACGTTTAATGAGTGGTCGGAAATGTCTCTGGGAGCTAGATATCAGCAAGAAAGTCGCCACGTGTTGCAGTCTAGTTTTGGTTTGACTAATGGCGACGGCTCTTATACTACCGCCATAGATTGGGCAAGTGGAGGCGCAACACCAACGACGGCAGATTCGACGAATTTCTCACCTAAAATATCATTTAATTTTTACCCACTCGACGACACGATGGTCTATGTGTCTGCACAAAAAGCGTACAAAAGCGGGACGTTTAATACCTTCAATATTAACAGTGACATTGATTACGCCGGCCCTGAAGACGTTACTGCTTGTGAGCTAGGTTTGAAGTATACGAGTTCTGGTGGAAATCTAAGAGTGAATACAGCGATATTTGAAACCACTGTGGATGACATTCAGGTTCAGGTTGTGTCGCTCTTAGCAGGGGGGACGGTGCGGCTAGAGAATGCGGGCTCGGCGCGTATTCGAGGGGCTGAGGTCGACGCAACCATCATGCTGTTTCCCGCTCTGCTTGATGATTTGATTTTAGCCTTTGGCGGCGCGTATTTGGACGGCGTTTATACAGATTATAAAGATGGCACAGGTTTTAACGAGTCAACGGGTTTGTATGAAGAAGGACAAGACTTTACGGGCAAGCCCGTAGTGAGAACGCCAGAATTCTCAGGAACAGTCGCTTTAAGCAAGATGTTTAATACGGAGGCCGGGCCCTTGGAGTTGACGGTTGATGGGTATTATAACTCTGGCTATTCCTACTTGGCTCAGGGCGATCCGTTTAAAGAGGCCGAATATTATCTGGTTAATGCGCGAATTAGCTATTTATTAGAGGACATAGACTTAAGGTTTACGCTGTCTGGAAAAAATCTCGCCGATACCATACATGCTTATTCGCAGTTCCCTAATGATTTCGGCAGATTAGAGGCCTTAGCGCCACCCAAGAGCTATAGCGTTTCGGTAGCTTGGGAAATGTAAATATAATCTCTAGCTGTAGTGGATGATCGTATGAATAATAATTTTGCCACACTCGATTCCTCTCGAGAATTTGCGTTACATGAGTCGGCCCCTCAGTACCGTTATGCAGAGAACTATATGCTTTCTGCATATGACGCAGCGGCAGATATTGGTTTGTGGTTGCATCTAGGTACTTGCCCCGATGATTTCGGTTTGTGGGAAGACCAAGTTTTAATCTCTCTGCCTGGCGATGACGGGCTGCTATGGATGAGTTCCTACCATCGAACGCCACCTGAGCTCAGACCAGCGAGCGGCTCATTGCGCTTTGAATGTCTTGAGCCATTTAAGCGATGGCGGGTGACGTTCGACGGCGTTGCGGTGCACTCTTCTAATCAAGAAATGATGTCTGGCAGAGTTAGGGATGGCGTTAAGAGACGGCTTAAATTCCAGTTTGATATTGCGTGTGTGGCACCAGTATGGGACACCCATGAAACTGCGATGGCTGCGCATGGTCGTGGCAGCATGCGAGATCAGTCTTGGGCGAGTCAGCATTATCAGCAATTATTCAGCTGCCACGGCGACATTACCGTTGCTGGCGTTCGCACAGAGTTTGATGGGCGGGGTGTGCGCGATCATTCCCGAGGGCAGCGGGGACATGCCATGGATCAGTATGGTGGTCACAATCTTTTTACTGCGCTGTTTCCCAGTGGGCGAGCTTTTGGTTTGATGGCGATGTGGGCACCGAATGGCGCTGTGAGTCTGTCTGTTGGTTATATCGTTGAACAAGGTAGGCTCTATCATGCCGATATCATAAGTCCCCCTATAAAAATAACTGAGGTTCGCCAAGGTGACGAGCATTTTGAAATTTGCTTGCGCTCCGAGTTGGGGGAGCACGTGATTGGCGGTGGAATTATCCGCTCTATATTTGCCACCGCCCTTGAAGATTGGGGTATGGCGTTTGGCGCTGATGCTGGAAATCAGCGCTTGATATTAGCACCGTCGTTCGCGCGTTGGACATGGAATGGCGAAGTCAGCTACGGTCTGGCGGAGCGATCAAATCGCTTCGCTTGAATATGTAAATTGTTTAAAAAATTCAAATGTAGGAGGCAGGTATGAGTGCCGAGAGAAGTCCTAACATTGGCGTGCCAACGCAATCTCAACAACGGGATTTAGATCAGGCCAAGCGAGTTGTTGAACAATGGCTTAGCGCTAGATTGCATTCTGAGGACGGTGTGCAGGTTAATCGCGTAACAATGCCAGATGGTAGCGGTGTTTCCAGCGAAACCTTGATGGTTGATGCCGTGATCGCTGGCGTAGATCGGCGCTATGTAGTGAAGGTAGATACTCCCAACGGCCTGTATATGAACGCCAGTTTAAAATCGCAGTATGAAGTGGCTAATGCTCTTCGTGCAGAGACGATACTTCCGGTACCGGAATTGTTTGGTTTTGAAGCTGACGCCAGTTTGCTAGGCCAGCCGTTTTACGTTATGGAGTGTATAGCGGGCAAAGTGCCCGCAGATAATCCGCCATTTCATCTGAGCGGTTGGGTGGCTGATCAAACTGTAGAACAGCGGAAAGCGACGTGTAGCAGCGCACTAGATACCTTGGTGAATTTGCATAAAGTAGATGTAAATACGGTAAATATTTTGAATCGTCCGGCACGTGGCTCCAGCGGTTTTGATCAAGAATTTAATTATTACTTGGAATACGGGCGATGGGCAATGCCAGAGGGTTTACCTGAGCTTATCGTTAAGTCAGAGCAATGGCTAAAGGCGAATTACCCAGACCATACACCCACGGGCTTTTCTTGGGGTGATGCGCGCATGGGCAATATGATGTTTAAAGAACAAGATTGCGTAGCGGTATTTGATTGGGAAATGGCTTCTTTGGGTGGCGCCGAATTGGATTTAGCGTGGTGGTCTTGTATGGATCGAACAACAACATTGAGCTTGGGGATTCCGCATTTAGAAGGGGTTATATCGCCGGCCGAGCTTATTGCTGGGTGGGAAGATCGTATGGGTCGAAAAGCGCAAAATATGAAGTTTTATTTAGTTTTTAATGCCTATCGTCTGGCGGTTATTGTGCTCAGGTTGTCGCGTATGTTGCAGGCTGCCAAACGTTTACCGCCAGAATCTGAGTGGATGTTGAACAATAATACCGGAATGCAATATCTGGCGACCATGCTGGATATCGAGCCGGCGGGGGAAATTACCCAGGCCTGGCCTGGATTGGACTAAGCGGAGATAAAAATGAGCACGTATTCCATACCTAAAAATATCAATGAAGTTACCCCAGAGTGGATGACTTGGGCGCTCGCCCAGCATTCAGTCGGCGTAAAAATCCACAACGTTGAAATAGTCAATGTGTTTGAGGGCACCTCTAGTCGGATTCGCGTACGAATTGAGCGCAATGAGGCGGCGATTGCAGCTGGGATTCCCGAGTATTTGTGTGTAAAGGCAAACTGGACTGAACACGCAGATTTTACGATGGTGGCGGGCTTGTGGGCGATAGAGGCCATGTTTTATCAGCGTATTAGGCCGCATATCGATATGTTGGCGCCAGTTGCGTATTACTCCGATTATGACTCTGTCAGTGGTCAAGGCATTATTTTAATGGAGGATCTTGTACAAAAAAATGTCACCTTCGGAAGTAATCTTAATACATTGTCTGTTGATCAGTTGATGCTAGCGTTGGAGGACTTTGCCGCCTTACATGCGCGTTGGTGGGGTAGCGAAGATTTAATGAAAATGGACTGGCTGCCCTTGGCTCAGGGTGAAGGTACCTTGGATGCTGAGTTTGTAAATTTTCAGGGCGGCGCAGAGGGTATGGCGCGTTTGCTGGCGCCACCAGAGCGTGCGGCTACGCTGTCTGCTCAGGCGAACGACGCTGATAAAATTGCAAAAGTGGTCGATGCGCTCGTGCAGCGAGAAGCGAACTCAACGGCACCTCGGTGCCTGATCCATGGCGATACTCATCTGGGTAACAGCTATTGGGTGGATGGTCGCATGGCTTGGTTGGACTGGCAGTTGGTGCGAAGAGGACGTCCGATAAGAGAGGTCTTTTATGTTATTGGCTGTAGCTTAAGTGTAGAGGATAGGCGCAAACATGAACGAGATTTGCTAAAGCATTATCTCAGCGCGTTAAGCGCTCATGGTGTCGATCATGGCATGAGTTTCGACGATGCATGGCTGGAGTATCGCCACTGGCCGGTATGGGGGTTTATCTGCTGGGCGGTTACCCAGGATGGCTGGCAGCCAAAAGAGGTCATCTTGGAAACCATGCGCAGATTCGGAGCTGCCATCGACGATCTAGAAACCTATTCGCTGTTTGGGCTGTAGTCAAAGAAGGGTGTGTTGCAGTTTTGCTTGATAGGCCAAGTAGTTTCTACAATTCACTACTTATATGAATCAGTGCGTAGCCCTAAATAAAAAACTTACACATAGTTACTTATTGTTGACAAGCTATAACGTGGTGGATAGTATGAATTTCAATTGTACGACTGTATAGCTTGTTGCGCCCTGCAAAATATTCCTTTTAAGGATGTCTGGGTTGGCCGGAGGTAAGCAGTGGTTGTAGTCGGCGAGATTCTTAAATTTAACTTTTTACTAACTGACCTAACGAATAATTTTTAATAAATATCTGGTTCGGTGTTTTCTTTTTATCGCTGGGCCAAAAAAGTCGAGAGGAATTCAAAATGAATATGACGATGGATAATAAAATAAACGCAAATGTGAGCGATCAATTCACCATTGCTACCGATAGATATACTTCGAAAGATTTTGCAGAGAAAGAGCAGCAATTACTTTGGAAAAGAGCGTGGCTATGGGCGTGCCGTGAAGAAGAACTGCCAAATGCTGGCGACGTAGTGACATTTGATATTGTTGGCCAGTCTGTTCTGCTGATACGCCAAAAGGATATGAGTGTTAAGGCTTTTCATAATGTTTGTCCGCATCGTGGCCGCCAGCTACTTCAAGATAGCGCACACCTTTCCCATGTGAGTTGCCCATTTCATTCGTGGCAATGGAATTTAGACGGCAGTATTAAGCGAGTCCTAGACAGAGAGGATTGGCAGGGTTGCGAGCACATGCAAGACGCGGATCTCAAACTGAAGGAGGTGCACGTTGGCTTTTGGGGTGGGTTTATATTTATTAATCTTGATGAAGGCTGTCAGCCATTTGAAGATTTTATTAAGCCCGTTCCCGAGTATTTGAATGTCCTAGGCTTCGAGAATATGCAGTATTGCTGGCATAAGACTGTTGTGCTGAATTGCAATTGGAAGGTGGCGCAAGAGGCCTTTATGGAGAGCTACCATGTTATGGGGGTTCACCCGCAATTTCTGCCTTATGTCGATGAAAGTAACTTCAGCCAGTCTCAGGGAATTCACGGCCACCATGTCTATACCTGGGAGCGTCCACCGGGTTCGCCTTCTCGTCGCACTGGTCGCGACATGCCTGAGGACTACCGTTCGGCCATCATTAACTTCTTCAAAACCTTTGATCAGGTTGCAGATAAAACCAGAAATGGACAGCAATCTAAGCGCTCAATGGATGCTGGGATTAAAGCGATAGAGGGTTTGCCTGCAGGGCTGGACCACATGGAAATTATGATGGCAGCGGTGACCAGCATGTATGAGGCTGCTCAAGCCGAAGGTGCTTTTTTCCCGTTGGTCGATCCGGAAACAGCGGCCAAAATTGGTGTGGATTGGAATGTTTTTCCAAACATGAGTTTGGTATTTGGTTATGACGGTACGTTGGTGATGCGCGCTCGGCCACATGATAGCGATCCCAATTATTGTACGCTGGATCTCTGTGCGATTATCGCTTGGGGTAAAGGTAAGGCACCTAAAGTTGAAAAGGAGCGGTACGAGAACTGGCGAGCTAATTCAGATGATATTCCGATGTTGTTACTGCAAGACGTTAAAAACATGGAAGAAGTTCAGAAGGGTATGCACTCGGATGGCATCGATATACTTAGGCCCAACCCAGTGCAAGAGCAGCAAATAATACACTTTCACAGTGTGATCGACTCATATTTGAGTGCTGAAAAGTAGTATGAATAGTGCGCTTAAATTGCCGGTAAGCGAGTTTATTGATTCGGCTTCTTATGTTGTTAATGAGCCGCTACTGGCCTCCGATGACCTAGGGTTTTGGAGTGAAGATACCGATGTTCTTGTGGTTGGGCTTGGTGCCGCAGGTGCCAGTGCGGCATTAGAAGCATGTGCTCAGGGTAAGCGAGTTACCGTGCTAGAGCGCTTTGACGGTGGGGGCGCTACCGCACTCAGCGGCGGTATTTACTACGGCGGTGCTACGGAGCATTTGCGAGCGGCGGGATTTGAGGATACGCCAGAGCAAATGTATGCCTATTTGCATAAGGAAATATCGGGAGCAGTAAGCGATACAACTTTACGCGATTTTTGCGCTCGCAGCGCAGAAAATCTGCAATGGCTAGAATCTCACGGAGTGGAGTTTGGAAGCCGCGTAGATACCTGCAAAAGATCCTACCCTCGTGCTGGTTGCGACTTGTACTACTCTGGTAATGAGCGCGCCAAAAGCAATGCAGTGCTTTCGACGCCGGCGCCGAGGGGGCACCGGGTGAGCGGCAAGGGTTTTACCGGATCAGTACTCGCTGAAAAATTAATAAAGAGTGCAACAGAGCGTGGTGTAGTTATTAAGCGCCAGGTGAGGGTGACACGTTTAATTGTCGATAAGAGCGGTGCGGTTGTTGGCGTTGAGGCTTTGGCTATACCGGCGGGGAGTAAAGCGGCTCGTACCCATCAAAAGCTGATTGCCAAGATCAATCGCTACCAACGATTTATACCAGCGCTGGCCTTCGGAACTTTACGGCGCATAGCCGAGTTAGAGGCCACTGAAGGTGTTGTATGCCGCATCAGTGCGCAGCGCGGCGTTATTCTTGCTACTGGTAGTTTTGCGTTTAACAGAGCGATGGTGAATCAATATGCAGCACATTATATTGATGCCATTCCCATTGGCACGGTCGGCTGTGACGGTAGTGGTATACGCCTTGGGCAAAGTGTCGGCGGTATTGTGTCGCACATGGATAAAGTCTCCGCATGGCGTTCGTTATCGCCACCGCTAAGCTTTGTAAGCGGCATTGTTGTAAACAAGGCAGGGCAGAGATTTGTAGCGGAAGATGTGTATTTAGGGCACCTCGGCAGATTGTTGGTGGAGCAAGAGAATGACTGCGCGTGGCTTATCGTCGATAAATCTGCGATCAAAAATGCCTACCGCGAGGCAATGCCGAAATTGAATGACAATTGGCTGAGTTTTGGTGCGCCCTTACTGTTGAATTTGCTCGTTAACTTAAAGAAGTCTGCGACCTTAAGCGGTTTGGCCCTAAAGTGCGATATTGACGAGGTCGGTCTTGGTAATACCGTAGCGACCTACAATGAGATTGTGACTAATGGTGTCGATCCGTTTGAAAAATCGAGTGCGTATTTGCAAAAGTTTGGAGCTGGACCGTATTACGCCTTGAACTTATCCACAAAAAATAAGTTGTTCCCCTGTCCATCTATTCCTATGGGGGGATTAAAAGTTGACGAGCAATCGGGTGGCGTTTTACAAAATAGTGGTGAGCGTATTGCGGGTTTATACGCCGTTGGGCGTTGTGCTGTAGGCATCCCTGCCGGATTTTACATCAGCGGCACATCGATTGCGGATTGTATTTATTCCGGAAGACGGGCCGCCAAGCACGCATGTGGCGGGTGATTTAATTGGTAAGTGTTAATAGACCATTGGCGATAAAACGAATTTTTTGTTCAGTGTGTGTAGGGTCGTTGTTGGGGTCGCATACGTTATTTGAAAGGTGGGATATTGAATAAACTTCAACTGCGGATTGGCCGACAACGGTATGCATAAAATACACAGCCAAATTTGCATTTTTTTTGTTCAGCCCACAACTTTCAAAGGCGGAGACATAACTTTCAAAAACTGTCTGGTACGCCTCTCGCAGCCCTTTAATTAATTCGGGTTTGTCGGTAAGGCTGTCGCAGTGAACAAGTAGTTTTAAATAATTTCGCCATTTATGTTTTTTTGAATTTAAAACATCAAAGGCGGTGACGTAGGCAGATACAACGGAGTAAATAGACGGGGCGCTTTGCAAGTCATGTATTTTTTTGTTTAGCGAGGCCAGCATTATACGATTCATTGTTTTTGTTCTGCGCAGTATTGCAAAACGAAATAAATCGTCTTTAGAGCCAAAGTGATAACGAATAAGATTGAGAGAAATACCGCAGCTACCAGAAATGTCTCGTAACGAGACTCCGTAATAGCCTCGGTTGGCAAATAGTTTCTCAGCTTCGTTAATAATGTTTTTCTGAGTGTCTGATAGTTCCGGCTCTGTGGGCATAGAAAGTATCGAGTTCCAAGTAAATAAATGAAAAAAAGAGGCATTATATCATGGCAAATCGAGATATTCCGAATCAAGAAATACTGCTTGAGATGTATAAGAAAAGTGCGCTTGCAAAAATAAATGACGAGAATGCCCGCCGCGTGATCATGAATGGCAGTTTGCCGATGATCTATTATTCGCCTCGCGGGCAAGAAATCATTCCTGCGGCGATATCAGTTAATCTCAATGATACCGATTCAATATGCACTATCTATCGTGGTATGCACGATATGGTTTGCAAAGGTATTCCCCTAGAAAAATTATGGGGGGAGTACGCCGGCAAATCTACAGGAACCTGCAAGGGCAAAGGCGGCCCCATGCATATTACCCATCCAGAGACGGGCTGTATGCTAACCACAGGAATTGTTGGTTCCAGTCTTCCCATTGCCAATGGCTTGGCGCTGTCTTATCAAATCAAGAATGAAAAGAAAGTGTGTGTCGCCTATTTTGGTGACGCTGCCTCGAATATTGGCGCTTTTCACGAAGCATTAAATATGGCCTCAATCTGGAAGCTTCCGGTTGTCTTTGTGTGCCAGAACAATCGTTATGGAGAACATACTAAATTTGAAAAAGCGACCTCGGTGGCGAAGATTTCAGACCGAGCTTCTGCTTACGGCATGCCGGGTATTCATGTTGACGGCAATGACCCTATTGCAATGTATAACGCCGCTAAAACAGCAATTGATAGAGCCCGAAATGGTGAGGGGCCTACGTTAATCGAAGCAATGACTTTTCGGTTTTACGGTCATGTCTTCGGTGATCAGGACGGCTATATGGACAAGGAGGAGAAGTCTAAGGCTATGGCCGATGACCCGATTCCCAGGTTTAGAGCTTGGCTTATTGAACAGGCTTATGCCTCTGAGAAATCATTGACGGATTTAGAGGAGGGTTTTGACAAGCAAGTAAAAGAGGCGATTGCGAGCGCCTTATCGGCACCGTGGCCGGAACTGGACGAATTAGACATAGACGTGCTCGCGGCAGCTCAACACTGAGGAATAAAATAATGGAATCGTTAAATACTCAAATTACCACCGTAGAAGCGATCAACTCGGCGCTGGCGGACGCCATGACTATCGAAGATGGCATCATTTTATTGGGGGAGGATGTCGCTGATCCAGAAGAGGGTGGCGTTGCGGGTGTTACCCGAGGCCTGTCGACTCGCTTTGGTGATAGCCGAGTGCGTTCCACCCCGATTTCTGAACAAGCTATTGTCGGCGCGGGCATTGGCGCTGCAATGGCAGGCATGCGGCCTGTTGTTGAAATAATGATGATGAATTTTGCGACGGTCGCGATGGATATGATCGTCAATCATGCCGCCAAACTGAGGTTCATGTCGGGTGGACAGACCCAAGTGCCTTTGACGATAAGAATGGCGACAGGGGCGGGATTGTCAACTGCCGGCCAGCATGCAGATTATTTAGAGGCGTGGTTTGCTCACACCGCTGGAATAAAGGTGGTTACTTATTCAAGTCCGGCCGAGGCCTATGGCTTATTACAGTCATGTATCTTTGATAATGATCCCTGCATATTTATTGAGAATTTTATCGCCTACGCGCAAAAAGGTGCTGCGCCGGAGAAAAATTCGAGAATACCCTTAGGCAAGGCAAATATTGTTAGGGCGGGCAAGCATGTGACGGTGGTTTGTTATGGCCCGCAGGTCGGGGTTGCGTTAGCGGTAGCAGAAAAGTTTAGCGCGGAAGGTATCGAACTGGAAGTCGTTGACCTGCGTACCATCAGCCCTTGGGACAAAGCAACGGTATTAGAGTCAGTTAAGCGCACTGGGCGTTTAGTCATAAATCACGAGGCAGTTAAAGCGTTTGGCGTTGGTGCTGAAATCGCAGCAGTGGTGCAGCAAGAGCTTTGGGGAGATCTTGTTGCGCCCGTAAGAAGGGTGGGTGCACCATCGTGTCCGGTACCTTATTCAAGACCCTTAGAGTTGGCCTTTATGACTAGCGAAGCGGATCTAGAGAACGAAATTAGACTGGCTCTCAAGTAAATATAGACGGTTTCAAGGAGAATAATATGGCGATGAAAATCCTCATGCCAAAAATTGGCTTTTCTATGAGCGAAGGAAAACTCGCGCAGTGGCTTGTTGACGATGGTGAGAGTGTCGCTGAGGGGGATTTACTGTTTGCCCTCGAAAGCGATAAATCGGTTCAGGATATTCCGTCGCCAGGCGCTGGCGTTTTAAAAATAATTGCGCCAGCAGACGAGATGTATGAGGTTGGTGCCGTGCTCGGAGAGCTGGTTTGATGAACGACCATTTTGTCGCATTGCCATCACTCCCCAGTATTGATTACTCCCAGTATGGAGAGGTGTCTCTAAAATCCCTGTCCGCGAACCAAGTTATAGGTGGAAAATTTTTAAGCAGAAATGCCTTACTTATTCCTCATGTTTGTCACCACGACTGTGTTGACATTTCTACACTGGATGAAAAAAGAAGGGAGTGGAATAGCGTATTTCCAGAGCAGAAAGTAACTATGTTGCCGCTGCTTATAAAAGCCTTGGTCGCTACCTTAAAGGTGTACCCAATATTTAATTCGTCTCTGGATGACTCTGGAAAGAACGTTATTTTAAAGCACTATTACAATATTGGTATCGCCATTGATACGGAAAAGGGCTTGGTGGTCGGTGTTGTTAGGCAGTGCGATTCGTCGAGCATTGTCGACATTTCTGAGGAAATTTCGAGATTGTCGATTAAGGCTCGCAGTCGAGGTCTGACGATGGAAGAAATGTCTGGTGGCGGCATTACCCTAAGCTCGCTGGGCGATCTGGGTGGTACTGGCTTTACACCGATTATTAATGCGCCAGAAGTTGCGATTATTGGTGTGTCACGGGCGGAGTACAAACAATGTTTTTCTGCAGATAAGCAGGCAAGTATCAGGTATATGTTGCCGCTATCCCTCAGTTACGACCATCGCGTTATCAATGGTGCAGATGCAGGAAGGTTTCTTGCAGAGTATCAGCGTCAGTTAACTTCAGAGTCTCTGTTTGAGCACATCACGAAGAGTTAGAGAATTATATGAGCGATGTTAAAAATAAGTTAACGACTTTACTGAGGGCCGACAATACAGCACCTCTGCTTAGCTACAAGGGGCAGGCGTGGTGTTGGTCAGACTTTGCTGTCATTGTCGACGAGCTTGAACGATTTCTCGCTCAGCACAATGTTGGCGGCGACATAAGTATTGGCCTTATCGCGCGTAATCGGCCACAACAGGCTGCGGTTATTCTGGGCATGATCGCTCAAAATCGAGCGGTAACAATGGTTCATGCCTACCAATCTGCTGTTGCCATGGCCAAAGACATCGAGCAATTAAATTTAGGGGTTGTGATTGGAGATCAGCAGGATTGGAGTGATCACATCACTGCAGTAGTAAAGAACAGTGGCGCTCTTGGTATTGTGCTGCCAGTGAATCGAGACGAGTCTTGTCGAGCAGTTGGTGTGTATTGCAAAAATGTTGCCCACCGTCGTTCGCCAGAAAGTTTGGGGTTTGAAGTGCTGAGCAGCGGTACTACTGGCGCGCCTAAACGTACCGTCATGCCATTTTCGGTTATTCAGCGTGCGTTAGACAGTATCTTAGCGGTTGGCCCTGAAGTGGCAAAATCCGCCGATATTGTGAGTTGGCCATTTGGCACCATAGGTGGATTATGCCAATTGGTCACGGCGAGCGCGTTGCAGCGTCCCATCGCCCTCTTAGAAAAATTTAAACTGGATGACTGGCTGGCAGCAGTTGAGCAATACCAGCCAAAAATATTATTTGTTCAGCCAACTATCTTGAGAACGCTGCTTGATGCTGATGTGCCAAAAGAGAAATTGAAAAGCATTCAGGTGGTGTCGGGCGGGGCAGGGCCACTGGAGCCAGAATTGCAGACCCGCTTTGAAGAGCGCTATGGTATTCCACTATTGTGGGCCTACGGCGCAACGGAGTTCTGCGGCACTATTATTAGTTGGACATTCCAGCTGCGTAAAGACTTCGGGCTTACAAAATTGGGTAGTGCCGGTAAACCCATTGCGGGTGTACAAGTTCGCATCATAGATGTGGATAGCGACGTAGTGTTACCAGCAGGAGAGACTGGTTGGCTAGAAGCGCAAGTAGATAGTTTGGGCGAAGCGTGGATAAGAACCACCGATCTCGCCCTATTAGACGAGGATGGCTTTGTATTCATAAAAGGTCGGGGGGATGGCGCAATTATTCGTGGCGGATTCAAAATTTTGCCAGAGCAGATTGTTGAATCATTGCGTGAACACCCAGCCGTACTGGACGCTGCGGTAGTCGGCATTGAAGACGAAAAATTAGGACAAATTCCCGCCGCAGCCGTCGAGTTGGCTAAGGGGTTTGAATTAACAATTGTAGCGCTTGAAAAGCATGCGAGAGACCGCTTGTTATCTTATCAAATACCGGCGAAATGGAAGATTGTTGATAGCCTGCCGCGTACGCCGACCTTAAAAGTTATACTGTCAGATGTTAAAGAATTATTTTAAGGACGTTTTATTTCGAGGGTGTCATGAACTTAACTAGCGATCAATCCATCGTAGAGTTTCGGCAAGAGGTGCGTCAGTTTATTGCTGATAATCTTCCAGTCGAGGTGGCTCAGCGCGGCTTACGTGCCTACCATGAAGAAAAAGCAGACGTAATTTTATGGATGCAAATTCTTGAGAAAAAAGGCTGGTCAGCTATCAACTGGCCGGTAGAGTACGGCGGCACGGGCTGGGGGGCGGCAAAACAGTTGGTTTTTGAAGAGGAATGTATGCGCGCCGGAGCGCCGCAAAAGCCTATTGTTGGTCTGTCACTGGTGGCACCGGTTATTTATACCTATGGCTCGTCAGAACAAAAGCAGATGCATTTGCCGAAAATAAAAAATGCTGAAAGCTGGTGGGGGCAATGCTTTTCTGAGCCGAATGCTGGTTCGGATTTAGCGTCGCTTAAAACCAGCGCTGAGTTTGACGGCAGCAATTATATTATTAATGGCCATAAGATTTGGACAACACTAGGCCAGTTTGCTGATTGGCTGTTTTTGTTAGCGGTAACGGATAAGACGGTAAAGCCGCAGACGGGGATCTCATTTTTTCTTGTTAAAGCAGATTCACCTGGTATTACTATGCGCCCAATTTACTCTATTGAAAAAGGCCATACTTTAAATGAATTTTTCTTTGAGGATGTTGTGGTTCCCGCCAGTGGCTTAGTTGGTGAGCTTGGAAAGGGTTGGAGCTACGCAAAATTTCTTCTTGAGAACGAGCGTTCATGGAGCGCCGAAATTCCAAGAAATAAAGCGTTGCTGAGACGCTTAATTAAAGTTGCATCACAGTCTGTTGATGGCCAGCCTCCGCTGCTAGATAGTTATTCCTTTAAGGAAAAAATTTGCGATCTCAGTGCGCGCTTGAATGCCCTTGAATATATGACCTTAAGGGCCATGAGTGAGCATGAGGCGAGTGCCGGGGAAAGTATATCGGCTTGGGAGGCAGGATCAATTTTACATGTTAAAGGCTCAGAGATGCAGCAGGAAATGGGTGCGTTGACATTAGAGGCTCTAGGCAGCTACGGCGCGGTATATTTCCCTAAATATACGACAAAACTAGAGGACGGCTATCCTCAGGAGCCTGAGTTAGCTCACGGTGTGGCGGCGGATTATTTGTATAGACGTGCAACTACCATATACGGTGGGAGTAATGAAATTCAAAGAAACATTATCGCTAGTGCCATGTTGGGAAAATTTTGACGTGCTAGCGTGGAGGCGTGAATGAATTTTTTATTAAATGAAGAACAAACGTTATTGCGCGATAGCGTGCGTCGCTATGTAGAAAAAGAATACAGCTTTGCAAATCGCCTTAATTACGCCGCTAGTGGTGAAGTCAATCGGCAAGCGCTGGAATACATGGTCAGTCAGGGGTGGATGGCCGCTGGCTTAGAAGAAAGCTGCGGCGGATTTGGTGGTGGCATCATCGAAAGCTGCTTGATCGCAGAAGAGCTTGGTCGAGCAATGCCGCTAGAACCTTATTGGGCTTTGGCGATGGCGCCAACCGCCTTGCTATCGTCATTGTGTACATCCTCCGCATCTGCGTTATTGGGAGATATTCTTGACGGAAGCGTCGTGGCATCGCCTATATTGAGTGGCGTAGTTAAGCAAAATGAAACGGCATCCGCAAAAAAAGTTAGCGCTACAGAATTTTCGATCACTGGTAGTGGTGGTCATGTTTATGGTCTTAATGCGTTATCTCATCTATTGGTGACGGCGAATATCATCGATGGGAATTCCGCTGAGCGGGCTATGTTTCTTGTCCCAATTGACTCAGCGGGCCTGAACTTAAAGCCCCTGACATTACTGGATGAGTCGAAGGCTGCAAAATTTGCCTTGAGTGAAGTGCTGGTGCCGGCAGAGAGTCTGATCGCCACTGGATCAGAGTTGATTGCAGCAACACAGTACGCTGAGCGCGTGGCGGTACTCGGTTTGTGTTCGTCGGCCATTGGAATGATGGCCGCAGTGATTGATAAAACCGTAGAGTATTTAAAACTGCGTAAGCAATTCAATACGGCTATCGGTAAGTTTCAGAGTCTGCAACATCGAATTGCTGATATGAAAATAGCGATAGAGGAGTCTAGGGCAATTATTCATCGCGGCATTGCTATGACTAAGTGTGGTGACGACGATAGCGTTATTGCCGTATCTGAGGCGAAGTATTTAGTAAGCAAAAATGCTGCTTTTGTGGCTGCGCAAGGCGTGCAACTGCATGGAGCTATTGGTTTGACCGAGGAGTTTGTAATTGGTCATTACTTTAGAGCGCTTACCGTGTGTTCCCATATTTTAGGTACGCCCTCTGAACACTTAAGACACCTATCAAGTTATAACGATTATTTCACTATAGATTAAGCGAGATCAGGAGATCGCAGTAATGAGTATAATAAACGCAACTATTAATTTTCCCGTATACGATGCCGACAGTCACCTCTACGAGCCGGAGGATGCATTTCTTAGACATTTACCGAAAAAATTTGCTAAAGAGTTTCAGTTTATCGATATCAATGGTCGCAAGAAGTTAGCAATTTCTGGTGTGATTACTGACTATATTCCTAATCCCGATTTTGCCGTAGTTGCGTCGCCTGGTGCGCATGAAAAGTGGTATCGCGGTCAGAATACAGAGGGTTTATCAATGCGCGAGTTAAGCGGTAAGCCTCTTTCACCACCAGAACAGTGGCGTACCGGACGAGGAAAATTGCTTGAATTAGATGAACAGGGTGTCCATGCATCTATGGTTTTTCCAACCTTGGCATCGGTTGTAGAGGCTAGACTAGGGCACAAGCCAGAGGCAATTGCGAGCTTGTTTTCGTCATTGAACAGTTGGATAGAAGATGAGTGGGGCTTTTCAAGAAGTGACCGTTTATACCCAGTCGCCATGATTAATCTGTCAGATGTAACGCTTGCCGTTAAAGAATTGGAAGTCGCGTTGGAGCGTGGGGCGAGAGTGGTAGGTATCCGTCCCGCGCCTGTACCTGGAATACTGGGAGGCCGTTCGCCAGGAGACCGCGAGTTTGACCCATTCTGGGCACGGGTGAATGAAGCTGGCATTTTCGTGTGCTTACATGCCTCAGATTCTGGCTATGACGATTTGAGCCGGCGCTGGGAAGGCGGTGGTAAGGAGTGGATACCATTTGAACCCACCCCATTCAAAGCGTGTTTAGACGCCTTGGGACGGGCAATTAGCGATAGTTTGTCGGCGCTAATTTGTCACGGCGTGTTTGAACGTTTTCCAAACGTGAGGGTTGCGTCGGTGGAAAATGGCGCGCATTGGGTGCGCACCTTATTACATCGCTTAGAGATGGTTTACGGGCAAATGCCAGGCTATTTCGCCAAGCATCCGGTAGAGCAATTTCATAAGCACGTCTATGTAGTACCTTTCTATGAAGACAATATGAGCGAACTGGCATCGCTGTTACCAGTGGAGCGTATTTTGTTCGGCAGTGATTTTCCACATCCCGAAGGTTTGCAGCATCCCCTCGATTACTACAAGGAATTTTCTAAACTCGATTCGGCAGCGGTCGAAAAAATAATGTCGTCAAATCTACGAGGCTTATTGGCAGGAGCGCGTGATTAAGCCATTGCTGATAAGGGCGTGGTGATGTTGGAGTCTAAGCGCCTAATACCTCGGCAGTATTTTTGCGGTATCTCCGTGCAGTGAGTTAGGAAATTTACATGTTAAATAATCAGGAAAGTCAGTTTCCAGCGTCGGGAACAGCGTTAGTTGTTGGTGGAACCGGTGGCTTGGGGCGTGCCATTGTTAGTAGGTTGATCGCGAATGGTTCTGCGGTTGCATTTACCTATCATAGTAATACTGCTGCCGCTGACTCATTGCTAGCGGAACACAATGATAGCGGCGTCGCTGTCTCTGCTTATCAAATGGATTTGATGGACAGTGCAAGCATCAGTCACGTCGTTGAATCGGTAGCTGCGGCCGGAGGCGGAATTCATACACTTGTCTATTCGGCAGGTGCGCCTCTTTATCTTCGTTATATCGGAGCTATTGAATCGGATAGGATGAATTTTCATTTGCAAAGCGATGTTATGGGATTTTTTAATCTTGTACAAAGTAGCTTGCCTTATATTCGTGAGTTGCAAGGTTCATACGTTGCATGTTGCAGCTGTGGTCTTGAGAAATGGCCGATTAAAGATGCTTTATCGGTAGTCCCTAAGGCAGGTATTGCGGCACTGGTAAAGGGGCTCGCAAGGGAAGAGGGACGCTACGGTGTGCGGGCGAACGTAATTGGTACCGGTGTTATTGATGCAGGTATTACACAGGCCGGCTTGGAATCAGGTGACGTGCCGCAAAATTTTGTATCCGGTGCCATTCAAACTACGCCATTAGGTAGGCTGGGTGAAGCAGATGATATAGCCGAAGCCGTTTTATTTCTCGCTTCAAAGCGGGCTAAATTTATTACAGGCCAGGTGCTGAATGTAGATGGTGGATGGACAGTATAGCGATTATTTTGCATGTAACGGTGTTAAGTACGGCGTTTTCAGTTGCACTAGTTCGTTATTCCGTTATTCCGTTATTCCGTTATTCCGCTATTACGTAATTGTAGTAATTATCTTCACTTTAGGCGTATTCCCTTCAGAATATGAGAGAGCGCAATGTCCAGTGCTTTGTAAAATTCTTTAATTAGCTTGGCTTGCTGGTCACTCTGATAATTCCGCGTCAAATCCAGTGCGCCAAGCAGCAGCGCATTGAATAGCATTTGTACTTGTCGAGCTTCGCTATTGCTTAATCCCGCCTCTTTAAAGTAGGCGCTAATTTCATCTATTAGGCGGTAGGCATTTTCTGGATATTTATTTTCTAGGCTAAAGCGCAAGGCATGACGGGCTAGCTCAGGGTAGGTCATGCAGAGTTCTAACCCGGTCTTCGTGAGCGTAGAGAAACGCTTCTGCCAAGATAGCGAGGGCGACGGCACTTGCCAGTTGGCGAGTGTGGAGTTAACTGCCAGATCGTAAAGCTCTTCTTTATTTTTTACCATGGTGTACAGGAGGCGTGCGGAAACACCCACTTCACTGGCGAGCTTGCGCATAGACAAGCTGCCAGGACCATCACGCTTTTCTATGGTCAAAACTGCGCTAATTAAATCGGCGCGGTTGGGTGTGGGGGTATCATCCTTACGTCGACGGCCTCTTTTTGGAGGAGTAGGTGTATTGTTGGCGGCGTTAATCTTGGCCGGTTGTTTTGGCATCAGTTGTGTCCCAGATTACCGGTAGTGCAGTGGGGCTACGAAAACTTTTACCGCGAATATGAGCATCTTGCTTAACAAGTTCATCATCGTCAAAACGCAGGCCTGGTAAAGCATCGAACAGCTTGTTTAGCGCAATTTTGATTTCTAAGCGTGCTAAATGCAAGCCAATACAGGTGTGTACGCCATTGCCAAATGTAATGTGGCGAAGTGGTGAGCGGTGGATGTTGAAGCGATCACTATCGTCAATGAATTCTGGGTCGTGGTTGGCAGCGCCTAGCAGGGGCAGTACCACTGCATTGGCTGGAATAATGGTGCTACCTATTTTACTTTCACGCAGCGCAATACGTGGTGTAAGCTGGACAGGTGAATCTACACGCAAGGTTTCTTCTAATGCTTTGTTGACTAAGCTGCGATCATTGCGAACAGCATTGAGTTGCTCGGGGTTGGACAGTAAGTGGAAGAGAGTGCTACCTAGCGCGCGATAGGTGGTTTCGATACCGGCTGGTAAGAGCAGCAGTAAAAAGGAATAAATTTCTTCGTCATTTAATTTTTTGCCATCGATCTCAGCGTGAACCAGCTCGCTAATCATATCTTCACGTGGGTCGCTGCGCCGTGCTTCGATAAATGGTGCCAAATAGACACGGACTTCTTTCGCGCATTCTGCGGCTTTGTCTGGGTCTGCAGCGCCCTCTAAAATGCCTACCGCCCATTGTTGAAATTGTTCAAAGTTCTCTTGTGGCAGGCCAATAACTTGACCGACGACACGAGCAGGGTAAGCAAAGGTAAAGTCTGCGACTAAATCGGCTTTATTGCCTTTTGCTTTCAGATTGATGATAAGTTCATCTACAACTACCTGAATTAAACTTTCCTCCCATTTGGTGAGGAGTTTGGGGCGCAGTGCTGGCGCCACTAGATTACGGTAGGTGGCGTGGGCGGGTTCGTCCATACCAACCAGAATATGATCTCCCATCACGCTACCAAACATGTTCTGCATGATGGCGTTTGAGAAATCCTCATTGTTGCGTAAGCACTCAGCTACTTCGGCGTGGCCATAAAGGTATACAAGGGTGCCAGCATTTTCGCCATAGCGGTCTGTTTCAATTTCAACTCGGTTTTTCTTGCGGCGAGCAGCCCACTCTGGGTAAGGATTACGGGCATCACCTGGCGGATCAACTGGCGTCTCCATATAGAGTAGCCGGTCAACGAAGCCATCTTTTTCGCTAGCGTTCTGATGGAAGGGGCAACCAGAATCTGCAGCGTGTTTAACGTTAGTATTAGAGGCTGATGGTGTACTTGGCTTGACGGCGGTACCGGATAGCAGTTTACCTAAGGTCCGTTTCAGCCAGCTCGGTTTTGTCTCGCTACCTCCACCCGTTAAGGCGTCCATATCAAAAAAGGTGGTCATACTTTGACCGAGCTTTAAGTTGCCGCGGGTTTTCATTTTACCGGTCATGACCGCGACCATGCCGTTGGTTTCTCCGGTCAGTACTTTTTTCATGACGTCGTCGTCAGCGCTTAAGGTCAGACTGGGGTTGGTGGCATGCCCAGCACTGAATTTACAGGCACCGTTTTTAATACTGAGATAGCAGGGCTCGCTAATATCAAATTGAAAAACAGCGTCGGCATTGCCAGCTACCTCAGGGAGGAAGGCGGCGGGGAGTTGTTCAATTAGTTGTTTGGCGCTCATGAGTTGATCCTGTTATTAGGGTAATGGTACTTGTGTAGGTATTAATTCAACGCTGTAGATATATTCTTTTAAAAAACTGACGATATGTCAATTGGGTGTCTAAACTTTAATGTTTTGTTACTTATAGCAAGTGGGTAAGTTCAGTGCTATTGGTAACGGTAGCCAGTGGCGCCAGCATGTGATGAAGAATAGCGTCATGGGCTTCTTGACTGGAGCCAGCGATAGCGTCTTCAGGAATGACGACCTGATAGCCACGATCAAGGCCGCCGAGCAACATACCTGGTATAGCCGCATTAGTTGATACCCCAGCTAGCACCAAACATTTGCAATTTAAATTGTGAAGTAAAGACTCCAGCTGATTGCCGTAAAAAGCGGTCATGCCAGAATATCGGCGCACAATATGATCGCTTGCGTGGGGGGTAAGGTCGGCGACGACTTCCACTTGCGGGCTACCCTCAACAAGCCCCTTTTTGTGGCGAATATAGGCCACGGCGGGATTATTGATACTGACCCCAGCGAAGTCGGCGCGGTGTTCTACGTTAATGTAAATTACCGGTAGGCCACGCTCCCGAAATGCTGCAGCGAGTGCGGCGATTTTGGGCACTATTTGCCGCGCCGTGGCGTGCTCGGTAATGGCGGGAAGCACACTGTGCTCCGCCTCGAGCAGGCCGCGTTGACACTCATTGATGAGCAGCGCGCTTTGCCCTAATAAATCGAGTGCTTTCATCGCCTCGCTGTTCCTAGCAGTAGAGTTTACGCAGGCTTACTTTGTCGATTTTGCCCGTGGGCATTTTGGGAATGCTGTCGGCAAAAATCACCGTGCGCGGCTTTTTGTAGCTGGCGATCATGGTTTGGCAATGGCTTATGACGTCGGCCTCGGTCAGGCGCTCACCCTCGCGCATTACGACAACGGCGCAAACCGACTCGCCCCATTTTTCGTCTGCCAAACCGATAACCGCACACTCGCTAATGGCCTTATGGCTGAGAATGGCGTCTTCCACTTCGCGGGAGTAGATGTTTTCACCGCCGGAGATAATCACATCCTTTTTGCGGTCAACCAGATACAGCATGCCGTCTTCGTCAAATAAACCAACGTCGCCGGTATAGCACCAGCCATCTCGGAAGGTCTCCAGAGTGGCCTTGTGATTATTCCAGTAGCCCCGCGCCATGGCGGTGGATTGCACCACAATTTCACCGGCGACTTCGGGCGGGCAAATATTGCCATTGTCATCTTCTATGCGAACCCGGGTGCCGGGAAAGGGTTGGCCTACTGAGGTCAGCCAGCGCTTTTCCTGCTCACTGCCGTCAGGGCGGTGTTGCTCGCGCAGCAGTCCCGAGCTAAAGACCTCGGTTTGGCCGTAGAGATTAATAAAGATGGGGCCGAGTAAGTCCATGCCGCGCTTGAGCAGGGGCAGGGGCATGGCGGCTGCGGAATAGACAATGGTGTGGAGCTTGCTGAAATCGCAATCTTGTAAGTTAGGGTGGTCGAGCACCATCTGCACTAATGTTGGTGCCAAATGAAGGATGCTAACGCCGTCGTCATTGACTGCTTTAAGTAGCGTTGCGGGGTCAAATTGGCGGTGGAGTACCACTGTGCCGCCGCGAAAGTGAATGCCCATGCCCATCGCCATGGCGCCGATGTGGAACAGCGGCATGACCAATAAAATACGGTCGTTTGGCCCCGAGCGGGTTTCCACCGACATGGTCTGCGCGCCGAGGCGCATTTCCCGCTGGCCGAGTATGCAACCCTTGGGTTTGCCGGTGGTGCCACTGGTGTAGATCAGTGCCGCGATATCTTCTTCGCGGGCGCGAAAGCTTGAACCTTCGGGTTGGCCGGTGGCGATAAAGGCTTCGTAGTCACTGGCCCAGTCAACGTGGCCGTCGATGCAGACATAGGTTTTTATGCTGGGTAATTGTTCGCGAAGACCAGCAAGCAGCTCGCTGTACTGGGCTTCAAAGAACAGTATGCTAGGGGTGCTATCATTGATGATGTGGGCAATTTCAGGCCCGGCAAGGCGGAAGTTAACCGTGGATAAGATCAATCCGCTCCACTGGCAGGCGGCCATCAGCTCGCCGTAAGCGAGATTGTTCATCGACAATACACCAACGCGGTCTTGGCGTTGCAGGCCGCTGTTTTCGGCGGCAGAGGCAATGCGCTTGGCGCGCTCTAGAAGCTGACGGTGCGTAATGCTATTGCCGCCCATTAAGTAGGCGGCTTGATCGGAAAAGCGCTGAGCATTGTCTTCCAGCGTGTCAGCAAGTGTAAAAGGCACGTGGTTTCTCACAATTATCTCTCTTTGTTATCTGTCTGGTGTTGGGTTTTTATTGCAGCTGCGTAAAACTGCCACTTGAAAACTGAATATATGTTAGTTTATTATCTATTGCAATGCTTGCATAGAGACCGATAAAACCAATGAACTTGTATTTAACTGATGAACAAAACATGTTGCAGGAATCAGTGGCCCGCTTGTTTGCCGCTGAGTCTAGTGGTGAGCGCGTGCGTGCCGCCGAAACCACTGGTTTCGATCCCAGCCTATGGCAGCAGTTACAAGATATGGGTTTAAATTTAATGCGTTTGCCGGAAGAGGCTGGTGGCTTAGGCAGCAGTTTGTTAGACGCAGTGCTGGTCGCCGAGCAGGCGGGGCGACACCTCGCCTCAGTGCCCTTGTTTGAACACATGGCTGCGTCGCGTTTACTGGCGCAATTTGGCGGTGATGTCGTTTCAGCAGCGCTAACAGAACTTGCCGAAGGCGCATTGATCACCTTTTTGCCCCAATCGTTTTGTAATCGCCAAATGCCGATTAATGGCGCCGCTGTGGCCGATTATGTTCTGCTCGCCGATAGCAATGCGGTGTATTTGCTGGGCAAAGCGCAATTTAGCCCTGTTGCCAATTTAGGTAGTGGCGCGCTGGCATTGTTAAATGAAGCGGTAAACTTAAGTGATTACATCGTGGCCGAAGGTGCCGAGGCAATGGCCGAATTTACCGCCGCCTGCGATGAGTGGCGGGTGTTATGCGCCGCCGCGCTCAGTGGTTTGGCCGAGCAAGGTTTACGCCTTGCGGCGGAGTACGCCAATGAGCGCAAGGCATTTGGTGTGCCGATTTCCAGCTTTCAGGGTATTTCACATCCCTTGGCTGATGCTATTTCGCAAGCTGAGGGCGCACAACTGCTGACCCGCAAAGCCGTGTGGGCGCTGGCAACAGGGCGCGGTGATGCCGCTGCAAGTGTGGCTATGGCCTTTTGGTGGGCGGCAGAAATCAGCTCTAAGGCCATGGCCAAGGCGCTGCGCACCTTTGGTGGCTACGGTGTGTCTTTGGAATACGATATTCAAATGTATTATCGTCGCGCCAAAGCCTGGCCAGCCTGTGCTGGAGACGCGCAGCGTGTGTTAATAGCTGTTGCCGACCGCTTGTGGCCAGCGCAGCGCGCCGCTGCGCCAGTGACCAAACTTGTCGATGCCGGTGAAAATCATCAGGATTACAGCTTGGGCGCCGACGCCGACGCCTTTGCCGAACAAACCCGCGCGTTTTTTGCCAAGCATATGACCCCGGAGTTGCGCGCCCACGCCCACCATTCGGTGGATGGGTTTCACCCTGAGTTTAATAAACTCGCCGCCAAAGAAGGTATGTTGTTTCCCCATTGGCCTGCGGAATACGGTGGTCTTGGTAAAAGTGCTTATGAGCAAGCGGCGATGGTCGCAGTGATCGAGGCCGAGGGTTGGGAGCATGTGACTGCCCCCATTACCAATCAGGTGGCGCAGATCGTTATGCTATTTGGCACCGAGGAGGCCAAGGCTGAGTCCTTGGGACGCTTCGGCTCCGGTGAATCATTGGCCTGCATGGGCTTTACTGAGCCGTCCTGCGGCTGTGATGTGTTTGCCGCAAAAACTGTCGCTGAAGCCCAGGAAAATGGCGATTGGTTGATTAACGGCCAGAAGATTTTTACCACCGCCGCCAATCTCGCCGACTACTGCTTTTTATTGGCCAGAACCAATACCGATAAACCCAAGCACAAGGGCTTGAGTGTGTTTTTGGTGCCGATGGATTTACCCGGTATTGAAGTCCATGCCGTGCACACGCTGCAAGATGAACGCACAAATATTGTGTATTTTAGTGATGTGAAGTTGCCCGCCAAATATTTGGTTGGCGAGGTGGATGGCGGCCTTAAAGTCATGGCCTCTACCTTAGAGATGGAGCACGGCTCCGCAGATCAATATCGCCACGGTCATGTCACCGCATTCCACGCCGCCGAGAAGTGGGCGCTTGCCGCCGAGCGTGATGGTCAGCCTCTATTGGCAGATAATCAAACGGCCAGCCGCTTGGCGCGCGCTAAAGTGCATTTAGAAGTCTCTACCTTGCTGTGTTATCGCGCCATATGGTGTATGTCAGAACGTATTCACAATCGCTACTGGGGGCCGATGGCGAAGTTGTTTGCCACCGAATACTATCAGCGCGACGCCGACGATTTAATGGATATGTGCGCGCCTTACAGTGTGGTTCAGCAGCGCGACGGCCTTGGTCATCTTGAAGTTGGTTATCGGCAGTCTATTGGCACCACCATTTACGGCGGCACCAGCGAAGTTCAGCGCAGCCTGGTCGCCGAGCAAGCCTTGGGTCTGGCGCGTTCACGCGGATAAAAAAGTTTTAGGAGAAGTAGTATGGAAAAATTTCCCCGAGGGAAATCCGCGATTGTCGGTGCTGCCACCTTTGGCATGGGCGAGGCCCACGGCTATAAAGCCATGGACTTGGTGGCGCGCTCTGCCCACTTGGCACTGGCTGATGCCAATTTAAAATTAAGTGATGTTGACGGTTTGTTTGTGTGCACTGGTGACGACGCCTTGTCGGGCTTGGCGGCGGCGGAATACCTCGGCATTCGCCCGCGCTTTACCGACAATAATCGCACGGGTGGCTCGGCGTTTTTCTCCCACGCCATTAATGCCGCGATCTTGCTGGAGATGGGTTATATCGATACTGCCTTGATTTGCTACGGCAGTAATCAACGCACTGGTGCGGGCGGTCTGGTGTCGATGCGTCAAGCCTCGCCCTATGAAAAGCCCTACCGGCCAATGAATCCGCTGTCGTCTTATGCGCTGGCAGCGGCGCGGCATATGTATGAATTTGGCACCACCGAAACCCATTTGGCCGAGGTCGCGGTGGCCGCTCGGGCTTGGGCAAACTTAAACCCCGATGCCTTTATGTTTGGCAAGGGTGAGTTGACGATTGAAGATTGCATCAGCTCACGAATGGTGTCTGATCCGCTGCGTAAAACTGATTGCTGCCTGATTACCGACGGCGGTGCGGCCATTGTCATGACCCGCGCCGACCGCGCTAAAGATTTAGTGAAAAAGCCGGTGTATTTATTGGGCGGCGCGGCCGCAGTGTGGCACTCCAATGTTGACCAAATGGAAAACCTCACGGTGACCCCCGCGGCAGAGTCGGGTCAGCGCGCCTTCGCATTGTCGGGCTATAAACCCGTCGATATGGACGTGGTCAATGTTTACGATGCGTTTTCGATCAACACCATTTTATTCCTCGAAGACTTAGGCTTTTGTCCCAAGGGCGAGGGTGGCAATTTTGTTGCTGGTGGTGCTATTGCGCCGGGGGGGAGTTTACCAGTCAACACCAATGGCGGCGGCTTGTCCTGCTGTCATCCGGGTATGTACGGCTTGTTCACGATAATAGAAAACTGCATGCAATTACGTGGTGAAGCAGGGCTGCGGCAAGTCGCCAACGCCAATCTCGCCGTCTCTCATGGCAATGGTGGCACCTTGTCCAGTGAAGCAACATTGGTCTTAGGCACTGAGTCAACACTATAAAAATCTCGCAACGGAGTGAGCAATATGTCTTTTTTTGATCGTTATGAATTCTTCAAGTTTGAGCGTCGCGGCAAGGTGCTTAATATTATTTTGAACAACCCAGAGAAGTTGAATGCCTTCAGCGAAACTGGCCATAAAGAATTGTCGCGGGTGTTCTTTGACGCCGCCGAGGATTTGGAGAGTGAAATTATTGTGGTGACCGGTGCGGGTCGCGCCTTCACTGCCGGTGGTGATTTGGAGTATATGCAAAAGCTGCGTGACAACCCTGAATTAATGCACCGCACCATTCGCGAGGCCAAGCGCTTTGTGTACACCTTGCTGGATTGCGAAAAGCCGGTAATTTGTAAGGTTAACGGCGACGCGATTGGCTTGGGCACCACCTTGTCTTTCTTGGCCGACATCACCTTCTCAACAGAAGCGGCTAAGTTTGGCGACCCGCACAATAACGTCGCCTTGATTGCCGGTGACGGTGGCAGCGTAATTTGGCCACAGCTGATGGGCTATGCCCGCGCCAAGCACTATCTGTTTACCGGCGAAGTCATCAAGGGTAAAGAAGCCCAAGAGATGGGTTTGATTCACAAGGCAGTTGCGCCTGAAGAATTGGATGCAGCAGTAGATGCCTACTGTGATCGCCTGTTGGCCATGCCAATGCAATCGATTCGCTGGACCAAGCAAGTGGTGAATATTCCCCTAAAGCAATTGGCCCATAGCATGATGGATGCGGGCATGGCCTACGAGCATATTGCCGGTCAGACCGAAGATCATCAGGAGGCGATTAACGCCTTCCGCGAGCGTCGCAAGCCTGTTTTTCAAGGTAAATAAATAAGCCTTAAAAACGGCGAACCATGTCTAGCCTTGGGCAATGGTTTCGCCGTTTTTTTGCATGAGAATTCACATCGGGAAAGATCATGAGCGAATCCACGTCATCAGACAGCCCCATTATTCTGCGCAAGCAGGGTGTCATTACGCATATTGAGCTGAATAATCCCAAGCGTCGCAATGCTCTTAGTCGTGAAATGACCACGCTATTGGCCGATGCGCTGCGCGAAGCCCATGCCGACGAAGATTGCCGAGCCATTGTCTTAAGTGGCCGTGGTGAGCATTTTTGTGCCGGCGGCGATGTGTCGGCCATGCAGGCCGATAGGCCCATTCTGGGTTCCCGCCTGCGTATCGAGCACGCCCACCATATTGTGCGTTTGCTTGCGGCTGGCCCCAAGCCAGTGGTGTGTGCTGTTGAGGGTGTGGCCTTTGGTTTGGGTATGTCACTTGCGCTGGCCTGCGATGTGGTGGTGGCCGCCGAAGGCAGCTCCATGTGCGCAGTGTTCAATAAGGTGGGTCTGGTTCCCGATATGGGGATTATGTGGACCTTGGCTCAGCGCGTGGGTGTGCCTAAAGCCAAGCAATTATTTTTTAGTGCTGAGGTATTAGATCAATCGACTGCGCAAACCCTAGGTCTAATTGACCATGGCGCCGCCAAAACTTGCGCGCTGGCGGTGGCCTTTGAGCGCGCCGAGGCATTTTGCAGTGCAGCGCCCATGCCCATCGCGCTGATTAAAGCTGCGTATGCTAAGGGCTTTGGATCGCTGGAAGATGCCCTGCGCGCCGAGGTGGACTACCAGCCCGCACTGTATCTTAGCGAAGATCACCAGGAAGGGGTTAAGGCGTTTTTTGAAAAACGCAAACCGAGCTTTAAGGGCAAATAATTTCTGAGCCAAGCTTCACTGACAGGAAACTAAATAACATGGCGACCAGCTATGAAAAATTACTGGCCCTAAAGGTGCCGGAAAAGACCGTGCACTACACGGCGAAAGACTGCCAGCTGTATGCGCTGAGCTTGGGTTTGGGAAGCGACCCTATGAATCTGGCCGAGCTGGATTTTGTTTACGAGAAAAACTTAAAAGTGCTGCCGAGCTTATCGATGACCCTCGCTCATCCCGGCTTTTGGGCGCGGGATCTGGACAGCGGCTTAGACTGGGTGAAAATTCTTCACGCTGGCCAGTCGATGACGATGCATCAAGCCTTGCCAAGTGAGGCCAATATTGTGGCCCGCAGCCGTATTGTCGATGTGATCGACAAGGGCGAGGGCAAAGGCGCACTGGTTTACTTCGAGCGCCAACTGCTGGACCAAGATAACGATACCTTGTATTGCACCATGGTGCAGACGGTATTTTGCCGTGGCGATGGTGGCATGGGCGGCAATCAAGAACTCAAGCCAGTTACTCATCAAATCCCTGAACGGCCTGCGGATGCCGCCCTCGTGCAGCAGACCTCGGCGCAGATGGCTTTGTTGTACCGCTTAAACGGCGATATGAATCCTTTGCACGCCGACCCAGAAATCGCGGAAAAAGCAGGGTTTGAGCGGCCAATCCTGCAAGGTCTTGCCAGCTTTGGGGTTGCTTGCGCGAGCTTGATTACACTGTGCTGCGACAATGAGCCATCACGAATGCTAAGTATGGATTGCCGCTTTAGCGCGCCGGTCTATCCCGGCGAAACCCTGCGTACTGAAGTGTGGCGAGAAGCAGAGGGCATTTATTTTAGAGTGTCGGTTGCAGGGCGCGAGGTACGGGCCATCGACAATGGGTTTATGGAAGTGCGGGCGGCCAGCTGAATTTCTTCGCTTTGAAAATAATACGATAGTGAGTTTGATATAAAAGATAGCAGCGACAGCGCGGCGGCCAAAATGACCGCCGATAATCTCGACTTTCCGGTGTGGGATGCCGACAGCCATCTCTACGAAAGTGAAGAGGCATTTCTTCGCCACTTGCCGAAAAAATTTGCTAAAGATTTTCAGTTTATTGACATTAATGGCCGCAAGAAATTGGCGATTGCCGGAGTGATTACGGACTATATACCCAATCCTGATTTTGCGGTAGTCGCCGCGCCGGGTGCCCACGAGAAATGGTATCGTGGTCAGAATCATGATGGTTTAAGTATGCGTGAGCTCAGTGGCAAGCCTTTAGCGCCGCCAGAGTTGTGGCGCACAGGAAAAGGTAAATTAGCAGAGTTAGATCAGCAGGGCATTCATGCCTCGATAGTGTTTCCAACCTTGGCATCGGTCGTTGAGGCGCGACTGGGCCACAAGCCAGAATCCATCGCCGCATTATTTTCGTCGCTTAATAGCTGGGTGGAGGATGAGTGGGGTTTTGCGCGCAGCGAGCGCCTGTATCCTGTGGCCATGATCAATTTGTCAGATGTCGATCTGGCTGTGAAGGAGTTAGACGTTGCGCTACAGCGCGGGGCAAGGGTTGTCGGTATTCGCCCTGCACCGGTGCCGGGGCAGTTAGGTGGCCGTTCACCGGGTGATCGCGAATTCGACCCATTCTGGGCGCGGGTAAACGAGGCGGGTATTTTTGTATGCCTGCACGCCTCAGATTCTGGCTACGACGATATGAGCCGACGCTGGGAGGGTGGTGGCAAAGAGTGGATTCCCTTTGAGCCTACCCCCTTTAAAGCTTGCCTGGATGCCTTGGGTCGGGCTATTAGTGACACCTTGTCGGCCCTAATTTGTCATGGTGTGTTTGAGCGATTTCCGAATGTTCGGGTGGCGTCAGTTGAAAATGGTGCCCACTGGTTACCAGCGCTATTGCACCGTTTGCAGGTGGTGTACGGGCAAATGCCGAAATATTTTAAGCAGAATCCGGTGGCGCAATTTCACAAGCACGTTTTTGTAGTGCCCTTTTACGAAGACAATATTCGTGAACTGGCGGAATTGATTCCGGTAGAGCGGATTTTGTTTGGTAGCGACTTTCCGCATCCCGAGGGGCTGGCGCAGCCGCTGGATTATGTTAGTGAGTTTGCGGTGTTACCGAAATCGGATGTACGCAAGGTGATGAGCGAGAACTTGCAGGGCTTGTTGCAAGGCGCTCGTAATTAGGGCTTTTTAGTACTTATTGTTTGTGCTGGAGGTCATCTTTTCCTCCAGTCTAGCGGTCGACAATGCCAATCCAGAGATGGCCTTGTCCTGTGATTTAGCCCATGGCTTGCATTTAGCTTAAGGTGCATTAGCCAGCGAGCGTAAAGCTACATTGAGAGTGGTTCGTTTCTGCAATGCAGGGTTTGATAAACTTTTGTTCCGGTAAGTATCTAGGGAAGCTCTGCACAACCCGGTAATAGCCCAGCGGAGTCTTTGGGGCGTACTGGCAAGGAGCCGAGCGAAGGCCAAGGCTGGTTGTCCTTGGCGAGGTCGGCGACACCGTCCAGTGCGCCCCAAAGACCCGCCCGTAGGGGCTTTGCCTTAGCACACCTAGCTGCGTTGAAACTGATTGAAAGGCAACCAGCCTTCCTTCACAGCTTCGCCTTGCTAGGCATGCCAAGGCAAAGCCTGGAATATCGCCGGGTTGTCCAGAGCTTCCCTAGTGTGGCGCTGCAGCGTGCGCCCAGTGACTGGGCTAGCTTTGTTTCAGGTAGAATCAGAGTTTCTCTAAATCACCTCAAATTCCAATATGCCATTGTCCATTACTACGGTGTCGCGTTCTATACAAATAACTCGGAAGTAGGCTTTACCCGGCGATTCGTCATACCAAATTTCGGTGCGTAGCGTTTCTTCTGCAAATATCGGCGCCTTGTAGCGCAGCCCCATATGCTTAAGGCGCTCTGCCTGGTCTGCGCAGGCCATATGCAGCAGTGCGCGACCCGCAACACCAAAGGCGCAAACACCGCGTAGAGGTGGTTTGCCCTCGGCGCCGGGAATATTTTTTAGCGCGCCAACAAATTGCTCACCAAGGTGGTAGCGAGTGTTGTCGCGACTGGGGGTTAGCAAGTCTAGTTGTTGGTCTGGCTTGCGGTCGGTGGGGACTTTAACCGGCGCGGGAGTGTGGGTGGCGTCGCCACCAAAGCCGCCGTTACCTGTTAAGAATGTGCCAATGCGTATGGTGGCAACTGGGCTATTGTCTTTGTCGCTGAGCACTCTTTGTTCATACATAAAAGCGCCTTTGCCTGGGCCGCGATCATACACTTCCTCTACGTGGTAGTTGGCGGTGAGGGTGGCGGCAGTAGTAATTGGTTTGTGGATGGTGATGGACTCCTCGGCGTGCAGGGTTTTGCGCCAATCTATGCCAGTCTCGGGGTTCATGGTCCACATGCTGCCTTCATTTAGCACAATTGCCATCATTGGTAAGGCTTTGAACTGGTCACCGCCAATGTACACCTGCTCATTGGCCTCAATGCTGGCGGTGGTACCGGCGGCAATGCCTAGTGCATAGGCAATACAGTCATCTTTGTTGTAGGCCTCAGTTAGCGATTCGAAAGGCCAGTTCATGACGGCCTCGTAATTGAGTTGCTGGGCTGTGCTCTGTTTACTTGCTGAGCTCATAGTGTCATGTCTCGATTGGAGGCGCGGGATAATTCACGGCGGAATGTCGCAGCGCAGAACTGTCAGTATGATGCCAATAATAACTTATAATGTGTAAGTTTTAAAACTAATAATTGGTTATTTATTCTTATATAGCAAAGCAATAAGCTGAATTTCATTGATTTTCTTTTTCTACATTTTGACTGATTGTGTGTTGGTTATTGCTTCTTCAGGTCTTGCTAATACGTGTTAGCCTCTCGGCGAGTAGTTTTGGTTCAGCGATCATGATGTCGTGGCAGCCGTCCACGCTTTCAATGCTGCTGACTCCCCCTAAATTGTTGATGAATTCGCGCTGACGGCTTGGGCTTATGGCGCGATCTCGCTCAAGCAATATCCAGTGTCGCGGGCATTGTGGCATGTTGATGCGGCTTACCTTTTCGCGGGTGATGGTGGTTGTTTCTCGGCACAGGGTGGTTACTAAGAACTGCTTTTGTTGCCGAGTCATGCCATTGCCAAATACCCAGCTGGCAAATGCTTTTGGCAGCGGCGGGAAGGTTTTCAGGTATTTGGCCGCGAATTTCGCAATCGGTGCCATCGGGGGATCTAGCGATTCAACTACGCTGTAGCCCTCTTTAGGTATGCAGCAGCTAATAAACACCATGCTGTGCAGGTTTGCCTCAGTTAGCTCTGCGGCTAACGCGGGCATACTAATCCCTGCCATAGAGTGGCCTACTAACATGAGCTTGCCCTGCAGTCTTGCCTCGCGAATTTGTTTGAGTACGCTGTGAACGCATTCAGCAATAGTTAGCGAGCTTAAGTTACCAGGTTCACCATTGCGCCCCGGCAGATTAACCGCGAGCAGGGGGGTTGAGGTCAGCTCTCTAAGCGCGAGCAGTGTTGGGTCCCAGCAGCGCGCATCGTGCTGTCCACCGTGAATAAACACTATGGCATCTGCTTTCATTGGCTTGGTATCTCCTCGAGAAATGTAAGTAGTGCTTGGCTAGCTATGTCGTTGCGATGACCCGCGACCATATGGCCGGCGCCGGCGATATCGACAAATTTGAGGTGGGGGATGTCGCGCTTAAGTTCGTCGACGCTGGCCATACTGACAATGGTGCTTAATTGGCCGCGAATTAATAAGCTGGGCTGGCTGATTTTTGGGGCGGCCGACTGCATCAATGCGCTGAGTTCGGCGACTTTGCCTTGCCAGTCACCACTTATAAATTGTGGGTCCCAATGCCATATCCAACGGCCGTCAGTGCGTTGGCGAAGTACTCGGCGGAGGCCCGCTTGACTGGCTTGCTGAGCGCGGTTTGGGTTGTATTTGGCAATACTTATTTCGGCCTCTTCGAGGTTTGCAAAGCCGTCAGGATGGGCGCGCATAAAGTCGACAATACCCTGCGCGCCACTAATGTCGATGCTTGGGCTGACATCGACTAATACTAATGCGCGGCACAGCTCTGGGGTGTGAGCTGCAAGTAATAGCGATAATGCGCCGCCAATTGAGGCGCCAACTAAAATTGCTGGGCCTGCAAGCTGTTTACAGCAGGCAGCAATGTCGTCGAGCATTGACTCAAATTGGTAGTTACCGTCGCTTGCCCAGTCGGATTCGCCGTGACCACGCAGGTCTATGCTAATAGCGTGATATCCGTGTGTGGCAAGGGTTTGCGCTGTGTCCTGCCACGACTGCCGAGTTTGTCCACCGCCATGCAAAAGGAGGATGGTGGGTGCGTCATCTGTACCAAAGCTGTCTGCCTTTAGCTTGATTTGGTTTTTCCCTAGAAGCGTTAGGTGTTTGGGTGTGATGTTAGAGGCATTGGTCATTGTTATTATGGGTCTCGGTGTTATTTGGTGTGTAATCTCTTTGTAAAAAGGACGATATCTCATTTATAAAAAGATGATAAGCCGAGTAGTAGTAGTAGGTTTCGCGGCTATATTAAGCGTTTAAATTGCAGATATATTCGATCTTGCGCTCCAATATTTATTGCTACAATAAATGACTATATGTTAGTTTATGCTATTCATATTTAGCTATACAGTCAATGCTATGGAGGCAGTGTGCGCGAAGCGGTGATAGTGGCAACAGCCCGAACCCCCATTACTAAAGCCTATAAAGGGGCTTTTAATAACACCAAGTCGCCCAGTATTGCCGCAGCGGCAATCCGTGGGGCAGTTGCTCGCGCGGGTTTGGCTGGCGATGAGGTAGAAGATTTAATCTTGGGCTGTGTGCTTACTGCGGGTACCCAAGGTTTAAACGTTGCCAGAGCCTCGACCTTGGCAGCGGGTCTGCCGGTGACGGTAGCTTCGCAGACCATTGATCGCCAGTGTTCATCGGGTTTAATGGCGATTGCTATTGCGTCGCGACAAATCATCGTCGATGGCATGGACGTGGTAGTTGCCGGTGGCGTAGAGAATATTACCGCAATGAATGCCCCTTATTTTAAGTGGGCGCGGGACGAGCGTGACCCGGCGGTTCTCAAATTTCATGAGCACGCATATATGCCGATGCTCGAAACTGCGGAGTTTGTCGCTAAAAAATATAAGGTCAGTCGCGAGGTGCAAGATGCTTACGCGCTGGACTCGCAATTGCGCATGGCTCAGGCACAGCTTGATGGTCGTTTTGATCAGGAGATTATTCCTGTCACGGTGAATCAAGCCTTCAAAGACAAAGGCAGCGGTGAAGTGAGCTATAGCGATGTGACTGTCGAACGCGATGAAGGTTGCCGACCCGGCACCACCTTGGCGGGCTTAGCATCATTGCAGCCGGTTGTTGACGGCGGTTGCGTTACGGCGGGCAATGCCAGCCAATTATCCGACGGCGCCGCCGCCTGCGTGGTGATGGAAGCCGCTGAAGCCAATCGGCGCGGTTTGGCGCCGCTGGGGCGTTACGTGGGTATGGCGGTAATGGGCAATGCTCCAGAAGAAATGGGTATTGGTCCAATTTATGCGATTCCTAAATTGCTTGAGCGTCATGGTTTTAGCGTAGACGATATCGGGCTGTGGGAATTGAACGAAGCGTTTGCTGTGCAGTGTTTGTACTGCCGGGATGCGCTGGGCATTGACCCCGCACGCTTCAATGTTAATGGCGGCGCGATTGCAATGGGCCACCCTTACGGCATGAGTGGTGCGCGCATGGTCGGTCACGCCCTAATTGAAGGCCGTCGTCGCGGTGTGAAGTATGTGGTGGTGTCAATGTGTATTGGCGGCGGCATGGGCGCGGCAGGCTTGTTTGAAGTCTTTTCCTGAGGTCTAAGAATATGAATTACGTTGCTCCAACGGCCCTGCTGACGATTAACGGCGCCATCGCCGAGGTCTGTTTGAATCGCCCCAAGGCGCTGAATGCCATCAATGTAGAGATGGCGATTGCGCTGCGAGATATCTTTGCTGAGCTCGCTCAAAATACCGAGGTTCGCGCCGTTATTTTGCGGGGCGAAGGTCGGGTGTTTATGGCTGGCGGCGATCTAAATTATTTCCGAGAAGCGAGTGATAAGCACGCCGCCGCTGAAGCGTTGATAGGCCCCATTCATGACGCGGTGAGTTTAATGGCAGGCCTGCCGCAAATAGTGATTGCCTGTTTACATGGTGCTGTAGCAGGCGCAGGTATGAGCTTGGCAATGGCGGCCGACCTGGCCGTAGCAGAGCAGGGCACGGTCTTTAATATGGCCTACGCCAAGGTTGGCAATAGTCCAGATTGCTCTGGCTCGTGGTCTTTGCCGAGAATTGTTGGTGTGCGCAGAGCCTTGGAAATTGCGTTGTTATCTGATGATGTTAGTGCAGAACAAGCCATGAGCCTGGGCTTAATTAATCGTCATGTCGACAAAGGGCAGCACGAGATCGAGGCTAAAAAATTGGCTGAGCGTATTGTCGCTAGCTCTCCTGCTGCGATGACAAATATAAAGAAATTAATGCGTCAAAGTTATGACAATAATCTCTCGCAGCAACTAGATGCAGAGGCGGAGGCGTTTGCCACAACCGCCACGGGTGAGGATTTTAGTGAGGCGATTGAGGCATTTTTTGAGCGACGTAAACCGGTGTTTCGCGGTCTTTAATGTGTCTAAGTCGCTTAACAATGATCATCTGGCAAACCAAGCGCCACTACTTGTTTTGTGAGCATGGTCGCAGTAAAGGATTATGCGTGTGATCGACAGTAATATGGTGCGACATCGCATCCCCGCCGACGGTGCGGTTTTAAATGTGTTTGAGTTACCCGCGCAGCCGAATAGCCCCGTTATGTTATTTGTGCACGGTTATCGAGCCAATGCCCATTGGTGGGACGAAGTCGTCACTGCTTTTGCGGGGAATTATCGTATTATTGTGCCTGAGTTTTCTGGAATGGGGCAGAGTACGTGGCGAGATAGCTACGATCAGCGTCAGGGGATCCGCGATTTAATTGCGGTTATACAGGCGCTCGATTTAGTGGTAGATGTTGCTGTGGCCCATAGCTGGGGTGGTCATCAAACAGTTGGCTTATGCCGCGAATACCCCGAGCGTATTCGACAGCTTGTTTTAGTTGACAGTTTTTTTATGGTTGGCCCTGATTACGATATTCCAGCTGGCGCTGCTATTGGTAATACGCGAGTTTATGTTAACAAAGATGAGGCAATCTTACGTTTTCGGACTTCCCCGCGTCAGCCTATTCCTGAGCGTCGGCGCGCAGCGCTGGCGGCGGCATCGCTTTGCAAGGTTGAAGGTGGGTGGTCGTGGGCCTACGATCCTAAATTGCCGCTATTAGATCCAAGTGATGACGATGAAGAATTACTCAGGGATTTGTCAATTCCTTGCGATTTTATTTTGGCTGGCTTGGGTGGCGTGGTGAGTCTTGAGCGCGCGCAAGCCACTGCCCAGTTATCGCGCTGTCGCTCGTTGATTGTTTTTGAAGATGCCCATCATCACCTGATGTTGGAGTGCCCTGAACGTCTTGCGGAATGTGTCCGCGGTTTAATTTTAGATTGAATTAGTTTGCATAGGATGGCTAGGTGTGAATTTAGATAAAAATAACCACGCTGTGGAAAAAAATGGTTTGTCTGATCGTTACAAGCAAATGTTGTCTATCGGCGTTTTCGCCGCGTTATTAATTGTCATCTATTTGGCTTGGTCAATATGGTGGACTAAGGTGGGTAGTCTTTCGGAATCGACAAAAAACGCATATGTAGAAGGCTATCATGTTGCAATTACCTCTGAAATTCACGGCAGAATCGCCTCGCTAAATATTTTAGAAATGCAGCGCGTGGAGGCGGGACAGTTATTGCTGAGTTTAGATGATGCTGATATTGAAATCGCTCTGGCTTTGGCGGAAGCTGCATTGCGCGAGGCGGTGCGCAATAGCAAGCAGCAGAATTTCAATGCCAGTTACGATCAGGTTCAGGTCGAAATTAGTAAGTTGCGTCGCAAGTTGGCTGAATTGAATTTAACGCGCCGAGAGCCATTGCTAGGTAAGTCAGTGACCCAGGAGCAGATTGACCAATCTCGGGTCGATTTAGAATTGGCGGAGGCGGAGCATCGCGCTGCCAAACTAAGGTCATTGTCAAGTCAAGTGTATGCGGGGCATGAAGATATTAAAGCTTCGCCAGCGGTTCTCGCCGCGCGTGCAAAGGTCATTGAGGCATGGCTGGCGCACCAGCGCACTAAAATTTACGCGCCTATTGCGGGTGATGTGGTAATGATGTCGGCCCAACCTGGCCAGGGTGTGATTGCAAATACACCACTGCTGCAGATTATTCCGCAAAATACAATGTGGATCGAGGCGAACTTCAAAGAGAGTCAGTTGGCGACACTAAGAGTAAATCAGCCAGTTGAAGTAATAACTGATATTTATGGTGATGAGCACATTTATACCGGTCGTATCAGTGGTTTTAGCGCCGGCACAGGCGCGGTATTTTCCTTGCTTCCGCCCCAAAACGCAGTGGGCAATTGGGTGAAAGTAGTGCAGCGCCTACCAGTTAGAATCGATTTAGATCCCGAGCAATTACAAGCTTACCCCTTAAAGATTGGTTTATCTGCAGCGGTAAAAGTAGATACCTCAAACCGCAGTGGTAGCCCCCTCGGCAGTGCATTGCATGGGCCAGAGCTGCGAGAAACTTCGCGCTGGTCATTGCTAGAGGGGCAGGCGGAAGCGGACAAAATTATTTCAGAAGAGTTGGCGCGGTGAGTTCGCCAATGACTGAAGAGCCTACTTACCCGCCCTTAGAGGGTATGCCCTTACTACTAATGAGCATCGGTGTGACGCTGGCCGTGTTTATGGAGGTACTAGATATCACGATAGTGAATACCTCGGTGCCGGCGGTGTCGGGAAGTTTAGGCGTTAGTATTAACGAAGGTTTATTAGTTATTAGTGCTTACGCATTGGGTTCGGCCGTGGTGCAACCGTTAACTGGCTGGTTGACTCGTCGCTTTGGCGAGGTGCGGGTGTTTCTTGTCTCCACCATGCTTTTTACGACGATGTCGGCACTGTGTGGCTTTGCTGGTTCGTTAATGGGGTTGGTCGTATTTCGATTCTTGCAGGGCTTGGTGTCCGGGCCTTTGCTCGGCTTATCGCAGTCCTTATTATTGAGTAATTGCCCTGAACGACTTCGCGGTATTGCCCTTGGTGTTTGGTCAATGACGGTATTAGGCGCGCCGGTTATTGGGCCCATCTTAGGAGGGTGGATTAGCGATAATTTTTCATGGCGTTGGATATTTTTTATTAATGTCCCGCTAGGATTAATTTCAATTGGTACGAGCTGGTTCGCATTAAAGGACCGAGAATCTCGGGTTTTAAAAGTGCCGGTGGACTATGTTGGTTTACTGTTCTTAGCTGTGGGGATTGCTTGTCTGCAGTTCATGCTGGATCACGGTCAGCAACATGATTGGTTTCAGTCTGCACTTATTCGAAATTTGGCTATGGGCGGTGTTGTTGCCGCTGTTTGCTTTTTACTTTGGGAGCGCTTTGAGCGACATCGAATTATCGATTTTTCGCTATTTAAAGAAAGAAATTACAGCTTAGCGGTTGCGATGATTTTCATTGGCACTGTAATTACCTGTGTGGTGGTAATTCTGACGCCACTGTGGCTACAACAGGTAGCTTCTTACAGTGCGACTCAAGCGGGTTTGGCTTCCGCAGGATACGGAATAGGTGGTGGACTGGCTGCGTTGGTGCTGGGGGCATTTTTACATCGAATGCCCCTTCGAAGCTCCATGGCAATATTTTCATTGCTTAATGGGGTGGTGTTAGTTTGGATTGGGAGCATTCCTTATACGGCTTCTTTTGATCAGCAGTTTTGGCCGCGTGCTGTATTTGGGGTGGTAAATACCTTATTTTATTTATTGCTGTTTGATGTGGTTACCAAATCGGTAAGGCCAGATCAGCTAACATCGGGAACCAGTGTGTCGGGCTTTTTTCGTGTTTTTGGGATAAGCGCCGGCGCTGCGATTACGGCCACTGTGTGGACCCATCGTAGTGATATGCATAATTTCTTCTTGGCGGATCGGCTGAATAACCAAAGTCTTGAAAACCTAGGTGCAAGCGCTACACAGATTGCTGAATTCTGTATGTCGTGCGTGTCAAGTGAAGTGCTGTCTGGAATGGTAAAAATCCAGTCTGGGGGGATTGCCCATGGCGATGTTTGTTGGTTGGGGGCACTTGGCTTTTTTATTATCACTCCGCTGTGTCTATTATTTAAAGAGCCCGAATTTGTAAATGAAGGTAATGCTGTAATGGTGCACTAAACGCGATTCAACGTTGGGCCTTATCGTTCAAATATTGTATGAGGGAGTTTCTATGCAGCAATTAAGCCCTATTGACGCTTTGATGTTATATATCGAATCGCCTAATGCGCCAAATCAACTAAACCCATTGATTATTTATGAGCCTTCCTCGACGGAAACCGGCGTAGTTCGATTTAAAGCTATTCTCGACAATATAGAGTCGCGACTGCATTTGGCGCCGAGTTTTCGTCGCAAACTAATATTTCCGCCGTTGAGTTTGGATGATCCATATTGGGTCGATGATGAGCATTTCGATTTAGAGTTTCACGTGCGTCACATCGCATTACCCAAGCCGGGAGATTGGCGCCAGTTCTGTATATTAATCTCACGCTTGATCGCCCAGCGAGTAGATCTGAGCCGCCCGCCGTGGGAAATAATTGTTATTGAAGGTTTGGATAACATCGAAGGCCTTCCGCCAGGTTCTTTTGCTGTACTTTACAAAATTCACCACGCCTGTATGGATGGTGTTTCTGGTGCTGAATTATTGTCGGTATTGCAAGATTTAAGCCCAGAATCGACAGGTGGTCGGCTTGCGCCGCCATGGCAGGCTGAGTCTGCGCCAGGTCAATATTCATTGCTTTATCGTGCGGGCAAGAAAATGCTTACTCGCCCAACACATACTTTTGAGGTGTTGCGCAAAATTTTTCCCGCGCTGCGTGCCGGCAAGTCGATCGAAAAGCGCAGTAGTTCGGGGCTGCGGGTGCCGCACACGCGCTTTAATCAAACGCCATCACCGTATCGGGTATTTGATGCCTGCTTTTTTCCATTGAGTGATATTAAAAAAATTCGGTCTCTGGTTGAAGGTGCCACGGTCAATGACGTCGCGTTGGCTATTGTTTCTGGAGGACTGCGGCGCTATTTACTTGCAAAAAATGAATTGCCCGATGGCTCCTTGGTTGCCGGTGTGCCGGTATCTACTCGCAGTGCTGGCAGCGCTGGTGGGAATGAAATAAGCGCGCAGACGACAAAATTATTTACTGAGCTTGAGAACCCGCAACAGCGGCTTCAGGCAATTTGTAGCGCGATGTTTGATAACAAGGCCTATTTGAATGCAGTTGGTGCCAAAGAGTTGGCCAGTTTGTCGACAGTGATGCCAGGGCAAATTCTGGCGTATATGGCGAAAACGGCGTTGTCGGTATCTCAAAAAATGGGGCGCGATTTACTGTGTAATACCATTGTTACCAATGTTCCAGGTGCGCAAGTTCCCTTGTATTTTACCGGTGCAAAAGCGGTGAAAATGTTTGGCGGTGGGCCGATTTTACTGAATATATCCTTAACTCATGTCATCAGCAGTTATTGCGGCGAGATGGCCGTTAATGTTACTGCGTGTCGGAAAATTATGCCGGATCCGGCGTTTTACTCTGAATGTATTCGAGAGTCCTATCAGGAGTTGTTGGACGCGGTGTCCATGTAAGAGTTGTCTTAAATTTGTGGGTGGCTTGCTATGTAGCAAACTACCCACAGATGAATTTATAACGGAATAACAAGTACGGGAATGGGTAAGGTTGCGCCTAAAGCCGGCGCTAATATTGTGCCGCCGCTTAACAAATAGTTTGGCAGCGCCGTGGGATCTGTGGTGAGGATGTCAACCGGAGGGATAAGGTCCTGAAGTATAGGAAGTCCAGTTGTGGTGCCTAAGTTTAATAAGGTTTGTGGGTTGGTCAATACTGAGCTACCCAAACTTGTAAGCGCGCTTAGAGAGCTGAGCGGTGAGCTACTAAGGAATTGAACTGGAAAGGTATTAAGCACTAACGAATCAAGAGATAGGGTGCCATTTTCGAAGCCAGCCAGAAGGTTGCCAATTACAGGAACCTGAGCATGTGAGCTTATAGAAATAGCGAGCAGGGTAGTGCTGACAAGGCCGAACTTTTTAATGCTCATATTATTTTATCCATTATTAGTTGAGATGTTATTAGAGTAGGTGTCAACTACTTATAAATAATAAACTATCAGTTTTTGTATTATGTATCAATAGGCCCAGAATGCCTTGTTTGTAAATTGTGATGTGGCGCGCGCTGGGAAGTTATTTGAGTTTAACTGAATTCAGTTATCTTGAGCTGTATTGGCGGATTATAGAATTGTAGCGCGGCATGTCGGAATGTTTGAATATATATAAAATGATTTTTATTCGTTATTAATATAATAAGTGAAGTTAGAAATGTTTTCTTCTTGTTGTGGGGTGAGTTTGCTGATTTCATGTTTTTATATGAAGAAAATACAACGAGTATACGATGATAATCGAGCCTATTCTAATCTATAAATCACTGTGTAATTGATTGAGAAATGACGGTTAATCAGTTATATTTTAGGTAATAAAGATTGAGGCTTAGTAGGCAGTCCGGTTTGTAAATAAGGCATTCAAATTTAAAGAGAAATAATATGGAAGTTCAATTAAGCGCTATTACTGGGCCAAATCCGAATAGTGATGTTATCGATTGTTTTGAACCAGCAACGCGTGCCGTTCTAGGTCAAGTCCGAGTAGATTCTGAGAATGATGTTAAAGAGGTCGTGGCACGGGCGCGCAAGGCGCAGAGTGAATGGAAGCACTCTAGTTTTGCTCAGCGGCGCAAAGTTCTTGAAAATATCCTAGATTATATTCTTGAACACAGCGATGAAATTTGTGAGATGGTGGCTAGGGATGCTGGCAAGACTCGTGAAAATGCCTTGCTGGGTGAAGTGCTACCCGCCTGTGAAAAAATTCGCTGGACTGTCAAAAATGGCGAGCGCTATCTTCGTGACGAGAAAGTCTCATCTGGATTTATGCTGCATAAAAATGCCCGCATTGAATACCATCCCAGAGGCGTTATCGGCGGAATCATTCCGTGGAATTATCCCTTTCAGAATATGATGATGCCCGTGGTTCCCGCATTGTTCGCTGGTAATGCTGTCGTGTTGAAACCAAGCGAGTGGGTGGCTTGGTCTAGCCAGCAATTTGTAAAGATTTTTCACGATGCCTTGAAGGCGGCAGGTGCGCCGATTGATCTTATTCAGATTGTCCAAGGTTTTGGTGCAACCGGCAACGCCTTGGTGCGCTCGGTCGATGGCATTATTTTTATCGGTTCGTGTGGTAATGGGCGCCGAGTCATAGAGGCGAGTGCGGAGCGCATAATTCCAGTAACGATGGAACTTGGTGGCAAGGATGCGTTTATTGTCTGTGAGGATGCCAATATCGATCAGGCGCTATATGCGGCTATTACCGGAACCTTTCTTAACAGCGGTCAAAACTGTATCGCTTCTGAGCGTATATTGGTTCACGACAAAATTTATAAACAATTTGAATCCTTGGCGACTGAGACCGTAAACGCGTTTCAGCAGAGTAATCCGCTCGGTGGTGCTCGGCCGGATATGGGGGCTATGAATACACCTATTCAGTTAGCGCTCGTTGAAAAATTGGTGAATGATTCGATAGCTGCAGGCGCGCGATTGGTTACTGGCGGTAAGCGTGTTTTGACCGAGCAGGGTGAGTATTATGCGCCAACGATTCTTGCCGATGTTGATCCCTCGATGCCAATAATGCAGGAAGAAACTTTCGGGCCAGTCTTGGTGTTATGTCGTTTTCATAGCGATGATGAAGCAGTGGAAATTGCCAATAGCACGCCTTTTGGACTTTCAAACAGTGTGTTTTCCGGTAGCAAGGCGCGGGCTAATTCGATTGCACGTCGCGTAGAATCGGGTATGTGCTCTATAAATGAATTGGGTGGAATGACCTATTTCGTTGGCGACTTACCTTTTGGCGGAGTAAAGCAGTCCGGCTTTGGTCGCATCGGTGGGCGCGATGGATTGCGCTCGCTGTGTCACGCTAAGGCAGTATTAGATGAACGGATTCGGCTTCCGTTTGCATTTAGTATGCTACCCAATAACCCAAATAGTTATGAAACCGCTAGTGCGGCTATTCGCACTGTTTATAGCAGAAAAGCGGGAGATAAATTTAGCGGTTTAAAAGACCTAATGCGCTTGCGCCGGTCGAAAAGTAAAGACAGTTAAATATGGTAACTGGAAGAGGTAGCGGCCGAATACGGCCGCTACCTGTTTTGCTTAATTAGATATGCTTTACATAAAATCGATTCTTAACAATTTACGAGAAATTCCTAATCAAAATAAGTGGTGTGCATAGGGCAAGCCAGTAGCAGCTGTTCCATACTAGAATCCAGAAAAATATTTTTGCTATTGGCCGGTCATTTAGATTCTTTTTGCTGAAAACTTCCTCAATATGGAGTTGACCTTTGGCGTTGCGGTAGTGCTGTAAAAAAGCCAGTAAAACTGCAAACATGGCAAAGGGAATACCGGGGTAAAGTAGCGGCATAGTACCGGCTTCGGTACGCAGCGCTGGACCGATGGTGTCGGTGTAAGTCCAAAGTCCAGCCTTAGCGACGGCGAGGTACTCGGTAACGACATTGAAACCATATAGCGTTGGCCCGGCGACCATTGCGCAAACAATAAGTAATTGCAGGGGGCGATCAGCGCATTTTACTCTGCTCAGAAATGCTGAAATACAGGTGAACGCCGCCCACATAAAGACTGGGTAGGCAGCAATGTTGAACCAGGGTTTGTTTTCGATAGTCCACAGGGTTTTCCCCCAGGGCATCATGTGGAAGTCAGTGTTCCAGATTAAAAATACCCCCCAATCGGCGTAAAATTCTTGCCAAAATAAGCTGCCGCCACAGATGAAAAATAATAAGTGGCGACTTAGTTTAGCGCTGCGGTGTGAATCGTAAATGCTGTAGCTAAGTAAGAGTAGCGCCGCAGTAATCCAAAAGAGTTCAAAATTGCTGGTAGACATTTATTTTTGTCCTTATTTTGGCAAACGGACGTAGTCACGTTTGCCAACGAGTTATCTACTCAATTAGAAATTCCATTGCAGCGCAAGGCTGTAGTTAGTCGGTGGTGCCAGTGCTTCTAGGCGGCCAAAATCGTTGGGGAATTGTGAGTAGGCGTAAACGGCGTCATTTAGGTTCTTTCCTGAGGCGGTTATCCGTAGATCCCATTCCTCGATCAAGAAGCTGGCGCGGGCATTAATTAAGTAGTATTCCTCTTCAAAAAATAAGGTGTTTTGCGCCTGATAGGGATAGCCAGAGTTATAATAGCCATCAACTGTCACTTCAAGCGGCCCCGGTTTGAACATAAATGTTTTGCTTATTGCCATCGTGGCGGTGTATTCGGGAGTGCGCACCATGCGATTTCCGGTAAAGTCTTGTCCACCGACGAATATGCCAGTTTCTTCGTCGAATCCGGAGCCGTTTTTATAGTCGGTATAAATAGCGTCTAGATAAGCGCCGCTTAGGGAGAAAACCAAGTCGTCTACTAGACTGGGGAAAACCAATATCTTTGAATCAAAATCAATGCCGCGAATGCGGCCTGCGCCGGCATTTTCAAAGGTGACTGCGCCACCGTTTAGTAGCGATGTAAATTGTACTTGGATATTCTCAATTTCAGTTTGGAATATGGCGCCGTTAAGAGTAAATCCATTGCTGTTGGAATACTTCGCGCCTAGCTCGTAGGCTACAACATCTTCGGGTTCTGCATAGTCGATGTCGTCGGTGACATTAATAGTGTTGAATGTTCCGCTTTTGTAGCCCTCTTGCCAGCTCAAATAGATCATGAGCGCATCGTTGGGATAGAAGTTCAAAGCGACCTTGGGCGAGAAGTTGGTGGACTCCACCGATGTGTCTCCAACGCCGTCATTGGCCCAGTCAAGCAAAGTTGTTTCTGAGTCATTTCCACTGAGTATTTGTGTACTTGATTTCAGCACGATACGCTCTTCTTCTTGATATCGTCCCCCCAGTGTTAACTCTGCCCAATCCGTTAGTTTAAATGTGGTTTGTAGGAAGGCGGCTGTTGATTCAGTTGAGAGCAAGCCATGAAGACCTAAGTTGACGCCGCCGGTAAGGGGTACGGAATTAAGTAAATTTGATAATGGCGTCGGAAGTAAAGCTAGTACGTCACTAATGGGTATGCCGAGTACGTCGCCATGTTCTCCGCCGAATAGTGAGAATTTCGGATCTAAGCCGGCTACGCTATCGATGTAGTAGAACCCACCTATCCACTCAAGCCAACTTGATCCCCAACTGTCTTCATTAGAAATAAATTGCAATTCGGCAGTTTTAACGTCTGAAAATGTTGGTGAGCCAAAGGATATGATTGGCGCGTTGGTGCCGTCGAAGTCGGTAAGGCATTCAGGGTTGAGCAAGGATTGCTTGCTCAGTATTAGCTTGCTGTCAAACTTATTAAAACGGAAGTTAGTCTCTGCAAAGTAAACTGTGCTGTCAATATCGAAATTAATTGGCGCGTTTACGGATGCGGTGTGGTTGCGTGCTTGCTTTTCGCCACCCAGCGATGCTGTGAGAGCGGAGGGGTTGGTATTTGGAGCCAAGGCGGTGTTAAATCCAGACTGATCGACACGAACAGTAGCTAGAAGTACATCGAAGTTTTCATAGGCCAACATGGTTTTTAGGCGATAGCCTTTGGCCACTTCTTCAGGGATACCCTGTTGAATAGAGTCTGAATCAAAAGTGTAGTAGTTGTCAGACAGATTATGAAAAACAGCAAGGGTAGTCGCCCAGTGATCAGTTATGGGGATGTTAATAATCCCGCTGGCTTTTTTGGTGTCGAAGCTGCCGTAGCTGGCTTCGATCGAACCGTAGAACTCCTCTATATTTGGCTTTTCTGTGGTTATGCTTATGGCACCACCGGTGGTGTTGCGGCCAAACAGCGTACCTTGGGGGCCTTTTAGGACTTCGATTCGCTCTACACGTCCGAATGACTGCGCAAGACCACTGGAGAAAGGGTAGTAAACGCCGTCGATGTAGGTGGCGACACTGGGGTCTGCCATAAGATATGCGTCGGAGCCGACACCACGTAAATATACTATAGAGAAGCCGGTGGCGGAATTGTAGGTGAGGCCTGGGGTGATGGCTTGCAGGTCGGTTGGGTCGTCAACCCCCATTGCTGCCAGCATATCGCCGCTAAACGCGGCCATTGAAATCGGCACATCCTGTAAATTTTCGGCGCGTTTGGTGGCCGTGACCACCACCTCTTCTAGCATCCGGTTGCGACTTTGCCGTTCTGCTGGCGCTTTTTCTTGGGCGTTTGCAGATGTTTGACAGAAAATGGCGAGCATAGCTGCAGGAAGCAATCTTGCGACGGTATTATTTCTCATATGGAGATGATGAAATGTATATTTGTTAGTCATAGTAATTCACCTTGCTTATATAATAGTTTATTTTTATTTACTTAGAATTAGATCTGCCGCCCGCCATCCAATAGCCATAGCTGGCGCATTGGTATTTCCGGACGTCATTTCGGGGAAAACTGATAAGTCTACAACTCTTAAATTTTGTATTCCGCGTACCTGTAGCTTTTCATTCAGTACAGACTTTTCATCGCGACCCATTTGGCAAGTGCCGGTTGCATGTAATGCAGAATTGCCCATCTCTAGGTAGTAATTTATTATTTCTTCATCACTTTCAACTTGCCGCCCCGGTGACATTTCAGTGACGTTGTAGGTCTGCAGTGGCGGCGCTTTAAATAGCTTTCTGGTTAATCTAAATAAATCAATAGAGTCCTTTTGATCATCTGGATGTTGTAAATAATTAGGCTGGATATACATTGGTGCGTCGGGGTCGCTGGAAGTAATTTGTAAGTAACCACGGCTTTTTGGTTTGAGAGTATAGCTGCAGGCTAACACCCCAGGTTCTTTGTCAGGGGTGATTGAGGTGCCGTGGCGATCTACAGACACTGGGGTAAAACCTATTTGAGCATTTGCGCGTGGCAAGTGTTCTGCGGTTTTGATTAGGGCGCTGACCTCAAAGGCACTGTATGCGATAGGTCCATCACGTAGCGCGATATACTTTGACAAGGTTTTTAGCAAGCCAAGTGGTCGCAAGTCGTGATTTAAGCTGCCATGCGATACGCCGAACCTTGGCATCGCGCAGCGTTGTTCGATGAGGTTTTGACCGACTAAAGGAGAGTGAGCTTTAATTTCAATTCCCAATGAGCGCAGCAGCGCTTCATCACCAACACCAGAGAGTTGCAAAAGTTTTGGTGTGGCAACGGTGCCAGCACTTAAAATAACTTCTTTATTTGCGAAATAATTTACCAGTTCACCTTTGCGTGTTTTCACACGCACACCCTTTGCAATTTTGTCTTCAATAATGACTTTTTGTACATTGCTATGGGTTTTTATAGTGAGGTTTTTGCGGTGGCGAATTGGCCCTAAAAAGGCCTTTGCAGCACTTTGTCTAAGACCTTTGTAAATGGTTCGCGGTTGGTAGCCAGCGCCCTGATCAGTAATGCTATTTAAGTCTTCGCAGCGCGGTGCGCCGAGTATTTCCGCACTGTGGATAAAGGCATCGCAAATTGCTGATGGTGTCGGATGTTGGCTGACTTTTAGGGGGCCGCCGATGCCGCGAAACTCTGCTTCCCCTAGTTCGTGGTCTTCCATTGCTTTCATGGCGCCACCGATCTCTTTCCAGCCCCAGCCGGGTATGTCGAGGGCGTCGTAATCCGCTGCAAAACCGCGCATATATACTTGGCCGTTGACTGAGCTTGAGCCGCCTAATACTTTACCTCTAACCCATTCCTCATTCGTTCCCTCATAACCTTTGTGGTCGATAGGGTAGCGGTGAATAAGCTTATCGCCGAGCAAAATTTTTGCAAAACCGCGGGGTATGTGTATAAACGGATCGCGGTCCATGCCTCCGTACTCCAGTAAAAGAACGGAGCATTTTGGATCGGCACTTAGGCGGTACGCTAAGGCACTGCCTGCAGAGCCGGCGCCAACAATGATGTAATCGAAACTTTGCATTCTTTTTATAAGTTCCTTTACTAGTGTATTACTTTAGACTCGTCCGGTGACGGGGAGTAATGCGCCGGTGATTGGGTCGGCTTTGGCTGATAATAAAAAGCATAAGACCTCAGACAATTGCCGTGGGCTTACCCAGCTTGAAAAGTCTGCGTCGGGCATGTCACTGCGATTTAGCGGGGTGTCGATGACACTGGGTAGCACCGCATTAACACAGACATTTTGCGACTTACATTCTTCTGCTAGTGATTCAGTTAATTTTGCCACCCCAGCTTTTGACGCGGCGTAGGGGCCAAAGCCCGCACCTGCCTTGCTTGCACCCGCTGCGCCAATATTAACGATTTTGCCAGCGCTCTTAATGAGTGCGGGTAGGGCCGCGCGGCAGGCGTTGCTGGCGGTAAGTACATTGATGCGAAACATCTTGTCCCAGCTGCTGGCGTCACCGTCGGCCAAGGTTTCCCAGCAAAAGCCGCCGGCAATGTTGGCGAGGCCATCGATGCGACCATATTTGCTCGCTATTTGTGTAAATAGCGCAGCGGTGGCCTCTGTATTAGTGAGATCGATGCCGCTAAAACCTTCAAAATTCTCAGCTTGAAAATCGAGTTGAGCGTAGTCCAGGCCGATGACTTTTGCGCCCTCATTGAGTGCGGTGCTAATCATCGTGGCGCCGAGATTGCCCTTGGCGCCAGTTACCACAATTACTTTCCCGTCGAGTAATGCCATGCGTAATTCCTTAAATTCATACCGATATGGGGCTTAAGCGCGTTTTAATACCGAAACTACGCAAGCACCACCGAGGCCAATATTGTGTTGCAGGGCAATATTGGCATTGGGCACTTGGCGCTCGCCTGCAGTGCCGCGTAAATGCCAGCTCAGTTCGGTGATTTGTGCCAAGCCGGTGGCTCCTAATGGGTGTCCTTTAGAGAGCAGACCGCCAGAAGGGTTAGTGACGACTTTGCCGCCGTAGGTGTTGTCGCCATCGTGCACAAATTTTTCTGCGCCGCCCTCTGGGCATAGACCCAAAGCTTCATAGCTAATGATTTCATTTGTTGAGAAACAGTCGTGCAGTTCAACGAGATCGACGTCGTCAGGTGCAATACCAGCTTGTTCATAAACTGCAGCCGATGCGCGTCTGGCGGCGTCTGCGCCAATCACATTGATCATGCTGCCGCTGTTAAAGCTGGCTTCAGTATCTGTGGTTAAAGCCATCCCAGCAATTTCAACTAAATTGCTTAAACCTTTCTTTTTCGCATAGCTGTCAGATACTACTAGTACGGCTGCGCCGCCACAGGTTGGTGGGCAGCACATTAAACGTGTTAGTGGGCCGAATATGGCTGGTGAACTCATGACCTGTTCAAGACTAAGTGGGTCGGTAAACATCGCAAAGGGGTTGCGACGGGCGTGGTCGCGAGCCTTAACAGACACACGGCCAAACAAGTCGGCACTTGCGCCGTATTTTTCCATATACTCACGCCCTGCGCCGCCAAAGTACTGAGCTGCTTGCATGGCTTTGTCGTCCCAGCCTTGAATGCTGGCTACCGCTTGATCTAAGCGCGCGGTAGTGGCTTTGCGGTCACTGGTATTACTGGCCAGAGCGCCGCTGGGCATTTGATCAAAGCCTACGGCTAGGGCAACGTCAATCGCACCGGATTCCACGGCTTGGCGCGCTAAAAATAGCGCGGTAGACCCAGTTGCACAGGCGTTGTTGACGTTGATAATGGGAATCCCAGTTAGGCCAACAGAATAGAGTGCTGTTTGGCCAGAGCAGGTGTCACCAAACACAAAACCGGCATAGGCTTGTTGAACATCACGGTAATCGATGCCAGCATCTTTTAATGCAGCGATGGCGGCTTGGGCGCCGAGTACGTCGTACTCTTCGCTTTTTCCGGGTTTAGTGAATTTCACCATGCCAACGCCGGCGATTAATGCTTTGCTCATAAATTTGCCTTTCTCTGTTGCTGTGCTGATTACTTGGCGAAGTCGTTGATGACCATCGTTGGTGCGTCGAGGAAGATCTTGTCGCTGGCTGCGGCAATGCCTTCGGCTGTCAGACTATTGTTTTCACCGCGGCCGCGAATACCGTCGGCGGACACGAGTTTCAGTTCACGAATACTCTGGCCAGAGGCGAACAGGCAGTGTCCGGTTTTATTTCCCGACAGATCGCTGACCATATATAACACCGCCTCCGCCACATGTGCGGGGTCGAGAAGTTGCTTTTGTTCTTCGTTCATTAGGGGGGCTGTTAGTGCGGATGTGGCTGCAGGGGCTAGTGTCCATACTCGAATGCCCGCTTTAGCACCTTCAATGGTCAAGACATTAGACATACCAAATACCCCAGCTTTGGCTGCGGCGTAATTTAATTGCCCAAAGTTGCCGACTAAGCCGGACGTGGAGCTGGTGTTGACGATTACGCCTCCCCCATTTTCTTTCATCCATGCAAATACCGGCTGGGTGACGGTAAACATGCCTTTTAGATTAACACCTAGCACGCTGTCCCAATCGGCTTCCGTCAGCTTTAGGAAGCTTTTGTCGCGCAAAATACCGGCGTTATTAATGAGAATGTCGGCCGAACCGAAATTGTCTAATGCGGTTTGTAATAGCGAGGCACCTCCGTCCATAGTGGCAATATCAGCGGTGTTGGCTGCGGCCTTGCCACCTGCGGCGACAATAGTTTGAACGACGTGCTCGGCCAAAAAATGACCGCTTTCGTCTTTGCCTAGGTCGTTAACGACCACGGCTGCGCCGTGTGCGGCAAGTAGTTTTGCATAGGCTTCGCCCAGTCCTCGGCCTGCGCCGGTGATAATGGCGACTTTGTCTTTAAGAAGGGCCATGTCTACTCCGTTAAATGACATAGTGTCAGTTGCTGTTTTAGTGTAAAGCCCGTCGCGCATACTGCGGACAGGCTTATGGTCTTAAGACTGACTATATTGTTGCCTGATTATGTCTTCGCGCCGACATCAATCATTTTGCTTAGTTGACCGGTTACATCGCCAAAGGTCACGGGGCCACTGTGTTCGGCCGGTGGAACGCCCTTACCTTTGGTGTCAGTGAAGCTAAGGTCGACATCGCCAGCTTGGGCACGCAGGGCACCAACGGTGCAGTCTTCTTTCTTGATGTGTTTGAAAGGGTCAAACTGGAATGCTTTCATGGCATTCAAGTGCGTGATCATGTCGATCTCGGCAGCTGGAATGTCTTTAATGCTAGGCCAAAGTGTTTCAGGGGCCTTAGGCCAGGTTGAATCAGAGTGGGGGTAGTCGCACTCCCATGTCATTTTTGACAGGCCGGCATCGTGGCGTACTTTGATGCCAACTTTGTCATCGATGAAGCAGGTATAGACGTGTTTTTTAAATAGCTCGCTGGGCTTCATGCCGCCAAAGTCTTGATTTGTCCAAGTGTGGCGCTCATGAACATAGTCAATACGTTCTAAGAAGTGTGGAATCCAGCCCACGCCGCCCTCAGATAGGGCGAAACGAATGTCCGGGAATTTGCGTAAAATGGGTGAGAAGGTCAGATCGGTCGCCGTTGCGTAAAGTGAAACCGGCATATTGGCGATCATGACATCAACAGGCGACTCTATTGACGGTACGGCGTTTGACGCGTCGGCGATGTGTAAACACACAACCACACCGGTATCACTGCAGGCCTTCCACAGCGGATCCCAAATTGGATTGTGCAAACTAGGCAATTTGCTTAGGCTTGGGTTGGGCGGGAAGGAGATGGCGTAGCAGCCTTTTTTGGCAATGCGGCGTACTTCTTCGGCGGCGGCAATGGGATCCCAATTGCTGACGATACCAACGGGAATAAAGCGGCCAGGGTAGGCGCCGCACCATTCATCTATGTGCCAATCATTCCACGCGCGAACAATGGCTAAACCCAGTTCACGATCCTGTACTTTTTCTAGGGTTTGGCCACCCACACCCACAAAAGAGGGGAAGTTCAAGCCCGCTAATTGACCATTTACGTTCATGTCACCGATGCGTGCGTGTACGTCGTAAGTGCCTTTGCGAAGCTGGGCAAAGCCGGTGGGCTCAAATCCGTATTCCTCAGGGCGGCGACCAGCGACAGCGTTTAGCGCAATATTGGGAACCGGCATCGCGCCAATCATCCACATGTCCTCGCCCTGCGGGCCTTGCACGATGTGGGGCATACGGCCTTTAAATTTTGCTGGTGTATGGCGATCAAACATATTGGGCGGTTCAATCAGGTGGTCATCAACACTGATCAGGACCATATCGTCCATATTCATACTGGCTTCTCCTTTCGGGCCAGCAGAGCTGGCAACGCTATTATAGGTGTCTGTAAAAAATAACTAGTAGTCAGTTATAGTTTGCGCATGTGGCAGAAATTTGTCAAAGCTTTTTGTGTTACTTCGACTTAATAGTTGACATACTGTCAGTTATTGGTCGGTAAATCAAATGCACTTGTGCTGCCAGTCAAACGCAAAGCTATTTCAGCGTGATGGATGAGTTTGTTACTCGGCAAAGCGAGGAGTTCAAACTGTCCATAATTAGTACTTATTCCTCTTATATTGGTACTTTGTATTGTAGCTAGGCGGGTATAAATGATGGTTAGTATCACTTTTTTTCTCTTAGTTGTGTCACTTTCAGGCTTGCTGCCACTGAGATATTGTCAGCTTAAAATGTGGTCTGCGTTATATTGGCCGCTGAGCATTGCTGGGCAATTATTTGTGGTGCCCATTATCGTGGTGACGATGGTTATCGTCTTAGCTTGGCGAAATGAAATCTGGGTAGCAGGCCCCGCTTTTGCTGCACTATTAATATCGATGAGCTCGCTGTTTATGCAGTGTAAAGTACGTAGTTTGGCAGCTGGCATGGCGCTGCAGCTCGGTGTTGTTGGGCGGGGAGCGCGCGCATTTTCGCTAAAGGATATCTGGCGCTGGCTGTTGGTTTTGCGTTGCGAGCGGCGGGGATTAAAGATAACTCGCGACGTGGCGTATGGGGAATTATCTGCGCAACGTATGGATATTTATGCATTGGCAGACCACTGCGAACCAAAGCCTATTTTAATTCATATTCACGGCGGCGCTTGGGTAACGGGTAAGAAGGGGCAGATGGGGCGGCCCCTGGTTCATGATATGGCGCAGCGGGGTTGGTTGGTATGTGATATTGAGTATCGGCTTGGCCCTGAGCATCGCTACCCTGCAATGATTGTTGATGTGCTTTCGGCGATACATTGGATAAAAACCAATGCAGGGCAATATGGTGGGCGAGGGGATTTTGTGGTGCTTACCGGCGGTTCCGCTGGTGGCCATCTTACCGCTTTAGCGGGCCTTATGTCGGCAGCGCAGCGGCGGGAATATGTTGATGGCGATACGAGCGTGCAGGCTGTCGCGCCGTTTTATGGCCGCTACGACTTCCTTGATCGTTTCGACATTATTAAGGACCCCAAAATTGTCGAGTTCACCGAGAACAAAGTAATGCCTGGTACTGTGGCGCAGGTCGGCGAAGCGCTATGGCGGCAGGCGTCGCCAATAGATCACGTTGGCCCGCATATGCCATCTTGTTTAATAGTGCATGGCAGCAGTGATTGCTTGATTGATTACAAGGAAGCTGAGGCCTTTGTTAGTGCTCAAGCGGCTTTAGCGACTAACGATTTTGAATTCCTGTTAGTGCCTGGGGCGCAGCATGCTTTTGATTTGGGACATTGCCCACAAAGTGACGCGGTCAATCACTTGGTAGAAGCGTATTTTGAAAAATGTTATCGCGATCATTGTGAGTCAGTAGGGGAGTCATACCTATGAATCAGTCTGTGGCAAGGGGGGCTGAACGCGGGAATACAAAGACGATAATGTTTAATCCACTTGCGAGTAAAAAATTAGCGCGGATCGAAAAAGCTATGTTGGATGCCGCTAATTACAATGAGTGGCGAAGCCTCGCGATGGAGCATGATGTAATTTCCCGCGCCGAGCAGTGGAAGACTTGCAATGACAGCGGGCTATTTGATTCGAATCAGATAATGACACGCTATCGGCGCTTGAAAGATTGTATGGACAAGGGCGACTACGAGGAATTGTTATTCACTCTTAACGAGGGCATCCACGGTAATATGGCCGGTATGGGTAGCGCTCAGCTTTATAGTCATGCGCGTTTTGGTACTAAAAAACTTATAGCTGAATTTGTTGAGTTGATTGCTAGTGCACTTCATCGTGTTGTAGATGCGCCGGACGCGGAGATTAGCCGTGAGCAAAAACTGAATTTCTTTCGCCGCGCAAGCCACTGCTATGGGCGTTCTTCGCTTAGCCTCAGCGGTGGCGCGGGTTTAATTTATTTTCATCACGGCGTCGTAGATGCCTTGTTTGACGCAGACTTGCTGCCTAAGGTCATTTCTGGCGCCAGTGCGGGTTCTTGGGTAAGTGCGCAAATTGGCACATTAAAAGACGACGAGCTGCGAGCTCATTTTAAAAATAAGCGCTATGACGGCCGGTTTTTTAAGGCCGCTGAACTGCTGCGAGCGCGCTCTAGCAGTGTGGTAGCCTCGGCTCGGGACGACATGATTGACTCGTTTGTTGGGGATATGACGTTTGAAGAAGCCTACGAGCACACTGGTCGCCATATTAATATTTCTATTGCGCCGCATGAAAAACATCAAAAGTCGCGGTTGATGAATGCCATGACCTCGCCCAATGTGACTATCCGTTCGGCAGTAAAAGCGTCGTCATCACCCAGTGGTTTGGCACCGCCTGTCCAGTTAGAGGCCAAAGATTCCAGAGGGCGACTTAAGGCCTATTTGCCTGGTCGACTTTGGGTGGATGGTTCAACAGCGGAAGATTTGCCATTTAAAAAACTCTCGCGTTTATACGGGGTGAATCATTATATCGTCAGTATGATTAACCCAGCGGGGCTTCTCTATACAATGGAGCTGAATCCTAAATACCAAGAAACGCTGTTTCGCTCGCTGAAGCGCGTTTATTTCACCGCTTTAAAGGAGTCTGTTCGAAATATTCGCCGCTGGACTGGCGATCAAGCCTTGTTGGGGCCGCTAGACTTTGCCTTGGGTGGTTTTTATCAAATTCTCGATCAAAGTTATGTCGGTGATATCAATATATCCCTAGATTTAAAGCATCTACGACTGCGCAAACTGCTTTATCAATATCGCAATGACGATGAGATTCAGGAGGTTTATCGTGCTGGGTTAACTGCTACTTGGCCTAAACTGGAGCAGGTGCGTATGGCGAGTTTGATAGGTAAGGAAATTGACGTCTGTCTTGAAAAACTTGAGGTTGAAGCAATTCAGCGTGACGGTGCTAGGCTTGCGTTCAATCATCCTATTTTATAAGGAGTAAGGCTGTGGATTTTGTTTATGGGGCAGATATATCGCGAAGCGTCGCTGCTAGGCTCGACATGATCTCTTTGGTATGAATGCCAAGCTTGCCATCCTTTAAGGTTACCAAGCCAATGCTGCGGAAATCGCTGCGATCAGTAATACGATGATCTACTCTGACGAGTTTGCCCTTTCGGCACTCTTCTGCTACTGATAGGTCAGAGCTGGCGAGTACCGCGTCGGAATTTATTGTGACATCTTTCAATATTGTCATATCGGGACAAATTAGTTGTTGTCTGCGTTCGGTTTTGTCGGCGTCAACTCCGTGCCACCTTAGCTCTTCCCAAATAGATTCATGGACATTGGCTGGGGTGAGAATTGGGTAGCTGTAAATGTCTGCACGGGAAACATGCTGTTGTTGGCTTAGTGGGTGGCGACGACGAACAAAAAAGCTCCCGCGCAAGTGTTGCAGGTTTTCTATGTTGATATTGCTTGTGTCGCTCGGTTTAAAGTCACTTATGTCGGCGATGAAAAAATCGATACTCTTTTCTAGCAGCATGGCTAGTAAAGTACTGCGTGAATCTACTTTTACTTGAATTTGCATCAGCCTAGATTCAGAAATAAGCGTTTTCAATTGAGTTGATAAAAGGTTGTGGGAAAGTATTGGGTCGAGTCCGAATGATACGACGCTGCGTGAACCGCTGCTTAGTGATCTCGCTTCGGAGCGAAATTCCCCCGCTTGTTCTAGTAGGGCACGGGCGCGCTTCATCAATCTTTCACCCTCGTTAGTCAGCTCAACTCCAGTAGATTTTCGGCGAAATATAGCAATGCCCAAGTCATCTTCTAGTGATTTAACGCTTCGGGTGAGTGCCGACTGGGTAATGTGTAGCCGTTTGCTGGCTGCCACCAGCGAGCATTCCTCTGTGACCACTAGCGCGTGGAGTAGCTTCTGTAGATTGAGGGCTTTCATGGTGGTGGCCGCTTCTTTCTCAATACTTTGATATGTATATAAGTCATAGCAACATAGCATTATTTGCATTTGGATTATATTTCTTTATGGCTATAATCAATTGATATTCAAATAAATGATAAGGAGTTAGTTATGCGTGCGCCCTATAAAGTAATAGTTTGGGGGCCTGGTATTGTTGGTAATGCCTGCCTAAAAGAAGTGATAAAAAAGCCAGAGCTAGAATTAGTTGCGGTGTTGGCATACAGCGAGAGTAAGAATGGTGTAGATGTTGGAGAGTATCTGGGAATGGACGCTGTTGGCGTTTGTATGACCACAGATCAAGAGGCGGTTATTGCAATGGCGGCTGACGTGGTTTTGTTCTCGGTGAATATGAGTGCCGAGCTCAATGTCGATTCTGAGGCCACGAATATCGCCTGCCGCCTGTTGGAGTCTGGCAAAAGCTTGGTTACTTCGGCGGGGTGGTGGTATCCCGCTTATCACTCTCAAGCCCTGCACGACAAATTGGAATCTGCGTGTAAAAAAGGGGGAAGTTGCTTGCATGGTACGGGTGTTAATCCTGGCTGGCTCTATGAGCGAATTATCTCAACCTTTACTGGCGCGTCTACCACAATAAAGCATATTCACGTTCAGGAACTTTCTGATAATAGCCATATCGAGAGCGCCGATATGATGGGTGGGTTGGGCTACGGCTCAGAAATGTCAGAAAAACCGTGGATTGAAAACGTAGGCGATCGCGGCTACGAAGAAACCCTAGCGCTAACTTGCCATGTGATGGGGGTGGAGCTAGATCGTATAGATTCGGAGAAGAAATATTTTGTTGCGCGTGAAGATACTAAGCTGATCCCTTTCACTGTTCCAAAGGGTAAGCGAAATGGGGTTAATTTTCTTTACCACGCGATTGTCGATGGCAAAAAATTCATCACCCTTGAAGAGATCTGGTATGTAGATGAACGCGATTTGCCCGATGGTTTACACCGCGGCGATTACTACAATATTAAAATTGAAGCAGAGCCGGTGTCAGTGCGTGGCCAGTTTCAATTAATGGCATCAGTAGAGGAAAACCTGGAACACCGTGAAGGGGATAATACGCTGCCTGCTTATTACGCCACCGCGATGCCCATGATCCAGGCCATTCCCATTGTTTGTGGGGCAGAGCCAGGCATTGTATTGCCGTTCAACTTTGCCAATTACAGCCCAGATTTGCGTAACTTCAAGAGCCCATTGATTGTTCGTTAGAGTTTGGTCTAATAAAGCAAGCCGCTGCTGAGTCATTAGCAGCGGCTTTTTTTTGAGAGGGAGGCGCTGGACGGGAGGCGGTAAACGCAAAAGATTGGACCGGCCCTTCCATCTCCCGTCGAGTATCTTCCAGACATAAAAAAGCTCCGGGCCGAGTGCTCCCGGAGCTATCAATAAATGAGCCCGCCTGCTTACTCAGCGTAGGATTTCAGCGGAATGGCGGTCCAGCCATGCTCGATGTATGTACGCATATCCTTGAGCTCGAAGTTGCGGCCATCGGTCAGCTTCATGCTGCCTTCGGCGTGGGAGTGCAGGCCGTAGTGCATGGTGGCGCCCGAGGTGGTCAGGTAGCTGTAGAAGGTTCGGTGTGCAGCTTCGATATCCAGGTCGATAACGCCGTTCTTGGATTCCAGATTGAAGTGCCATTTAACCGGTACGCGCATACGGGTTTTGGGGTCGATCCAGAACTCCTTCTCTTCCATGGAGATGTTGCTGTGACCATTTTCAGAGAATTGGATTTCTTCGCCGTCAACGGTGACGTGGCTGAAAGTTTTGCCCACTGACGGGTAGTAGTAAATGAATACCCGTATGTTTTCGCTGGCCCACCAGTTCCAGTAGTACGTTTCACCGCGCAGAATGTCGGCTAGGTCCCACGCTGGCTGGGTAAACTTTTCCTGGCAGCCAAAGGTGTTTTTATTACTGACGTGGTAGGTTTTACCTTCGGCTTTGATGGTGCCTTCTGCACATACGGGGTGTTCAAATCCCGCGATATTGTTCTTTTCCAAATCGGCAAAGGGGCCTTTGTGGTAGGGTGCGTCGCCGATACCGGTGAGTTTTAGGTCGAATTCGATGCCCATATGCTCGCCCTTTATTTCCCAGTAGGGAGGGCGGCAGATGTGTTGGCGCTTGCCTAAGGTCCAGATTACCGCGTCGCCGACTTGTTCAACGCTACCAGATTCCCAGTGGTCGGTAGCCCAAGTGCGGTTGCCGATAAAGTGGTTGTCCTGCATGCCGCCAGTGTGCCCTTTAGGGACTGCCATAAAGGTGGTATGACCTTTGTAGACGTCATCGACCTGCCACGGGCCATCTTTGCCGCCGCCGACGCGGAAGATACAGGAAACAAATGAGAATTCTTCACCTTCGTCGGTTTCACCCATAATCATGAAACCGTTATTTTCCATGTAGGGCATGCCCTTAGGTAGTTTATCTACATAGCTCAGTTGATCCGCCAATGTGACATTTGTGTGCGCTTTTATCTCTGCCATTTATATGCTCTCTTTTGATGAGGGATAAGTATGTTCCACCTACATAACTAACATTATATCAGTTAGTGGGTGGTGTATCAATGTTCGTTGGTGAGCTTCATCAGGGTTTAAATTCTGAGGTGTTCATCTGATTTTTCCTCATCAGCAAGAGGCATATATTTTAATGGGTGATGAAGCAGCATAGGTGTTTAAATGCATTCGATATGACCGAATGGGGATGTTTTAAGTGCAAATCAACAATAGAAGCTTTCATGCGCTGATAATCCTCATAGTTAACTATCTCAGCATCCTTGCCCCTTACGCGGGAAGTTACCCGCCAAACAGCCCTCAACTCGCACAGGTCGATAGGTACATGACGGGTAAGCGGTGGATATCGTGCGCTAATGTGACGCTTAGCCATTCATGCAGCTTAATTTAAGAAGTCATTTACTAAAGCGCTTAAATTGGGTATTCCGTTAAGCGAGTTTCGAAATCCACCCCCATAAGGGTGTCAACTCTGCAGTTCTTCACCGATGCACGCTCATTTTGCGTTGCTAAAAAAATCGCATACGTTGGTTTTTTTGTGGAGAAGAACATGATACCGCGTTATGAATTCGATGATATTGTAGATTTTACGATGACGGAGCTACGCTTTGCTGGGGAAGCTGCAGTACGGATTTTAGGGGAATGGGGCTTTAGTGATGAGGAGAAGATTGAAATTCTGGGTTTTACTCTCACGGAAAAGTTTCCAGATGGCAGCATTACGGATGCGCATACCATGGCGATTTCTTGTGTGATTGACATCAATAACTTCATGAATTGTTATGGCATAGATACCACTATTATTTGTCGGCCTTTAGGGCTAGGTCCATTTTGGGGGCGCGATCTGAAAGATGCGATCCTCGCTGGTGGTAATGAGTGGGGTTTGAAATTGGCGTTGGATTTTTTGGGATGGCTTTATATGAATAAGCCATGGCCATTTATTGAGCCAGAATATCAACATTGATCCTGAAAATATCAGATACGCTGGCGTTTTCATCGAAACATCAGCGGTACTGGATCTGCGTGGCTTTACGCATTTCTGCTTCGGCCAGACGATATTTTAGTCTGGTTTACAGGAGTGACCGGTTAATAGAGCCCCATTGGTTGTGAATTGCTTCCTGATTTGACGACTATCTTAGGCGTGTTACGTTAAATCACCGTCTACGAACTGTGTGGCGGATATCTATATGGTCAAGTGGGGATATATCGAGGTGGCATGTGGGTAAAAGTATTAATTTGGATGATGGCTTTGTTCTTGAATCAACAATTCGAGCAAAGGCTAGCGGGCGCGGTGTGGCGCAGTAAATTGAGTACGATGCCAAGATCGGACGAATCGCTATTGATAATCCGGACCTGAGCTATGTGTTTATTAAAGAAGCATTGCTTGCTAAAGGTGAATTGGACAGTGGTGAACTGACACCTTACTTAAGAAAAAAGAATAGGCCGTTGGATTCATGAATTGTGTTAAAGGCATAGGCTAAGTTGCTCTTGGCAGCTATGCCTAAGTGATACAATTTATGATATTGATCGAGAAGTACTTGCCCGCTAAGTCCCGGTATTACTGACGTAGCGCCAAAATGCGCCCTGATTTGACCTCCATTTTTATTGAGTTACGTTGATATCTTCATAAACTAATGGGGATGATGATGTTAGTAACTAGTTTGATTTGGCACATATACAAAAAGGGCATGAGTAGTGGCTTCGTTGAGATCGATCCTGGATATATGCTCCTAGATCAAGGAGAGGCAGCTGGGTACTACTATTCAGGATGCTATTTTGACGAATTTGATTTTGAAGCTGCGCCATTATGGTTTGTGGAAAGAGCAATGTGCATGGAGCCGATTCCTATTCATAAAGCAAAAGACTTGTATATTGCGCTCTGCGAGTGGGTGCCAAACTTCCGATCTCTCGATTTGGATCAACTGAGGGCATGGGAATGACGGTGCATAAAGGAATGTCGACAGTGGAGGGATACCAATGAAGCTATTAGTTTTAAGCGACCTTCATCTTGAATTTGAGCCAATCTGTATCCCTGATACAGATGCTGACGTGGTCATTCTCGCTGGCGATATTAATCTCAAAACCCGCGGCATTGAATGGGCAATAAAGACTTTTCCCAATACGCCTGTCGTAGCCGTGCTCGGAAATCATGAATACTATGGTGAGAAGTACCCAAGCCTTATGAAAAAGGCAAAGCAGCTGGCCGCTGGAACACATGTTCATGTGCTCGAGAATGACAGCATTGAAATCGATGGTGTTTCTTTTTTTTGCTGTACCCTGTGGACTGATCTGAAGTTATTCGGTGATGCTCGGCTAGCGGGCTACTTTTGCCAGCAGGAAATGTCTGATTTCAAGAAGATCAGAGTTGAGCCTGGGTACTCGAAGCTTAATCCAGTGAGCATGACTGGCATCCACAATCGCTCGATGGATTGGCTTAATAATGCCCTTTCGGAAAGCGCGGGTAAGCAAAACATTGTAGTGACGCACCATGCGCCATCGTTAAGATCGATAGCGCCAGCGCTATCTGAAGAACTCACTAGTGCTGCCTATGCCTCGCATCTCGATGGCATGATCGAAAACCACGATATTAGGCTTTGGGTGCACGGACATGTTCACAATAGCTGTGACTACCAAATTGGAGATACGCGCGTTGTGTGCAATCCGCGCGGGTATAGTCCCGACTGGCTGAATCCGGATTTTGAAGATAATTGCATTGTGGATATCTGAATGCAGTAATGACAAATTTGTATGTTGATTTACATAATTTATGTTTTCGTCATCACCTTGTCATTACTGCATTTCAATGCTCTTTGCTCGGTGTTCTCGTTTGTGCATCAGCTCTTTGAGGTCACCGTTATGGTAAGTGACACTAAGAAATTCGTGCTGCTTGATGGTGGTTACTCGACGCTCGAAAATGGCGCACTTCCTGTCATCAAGACGCTAGATTGGCTTTCGCGAAAAGATATCTTTGATGAGCATCAGCGCCAGCGATTTTTGCCGTAGCGTTGAGTCGAATTTAAGTCTTGCGGCGCAGACCGAGTCATCGACATACAGCTATAAAAGCGAGATTTGGCGATAGTAATAAGCATAGAGCACTTTCATAGGTGCTGAAATTTCCTTTAATGTCAGAAAGAAAAACTATACGTGTACCCGTTTTTGACAGGATTAAATCGGTGCGTATAGTGAATGTGTAGCTCGTAATTATTATGACGCATAGCAAGTAACATGAATCATTTTTGGATGGCTATTCAAGATAAGCTGACTGAGTTACTAAAGCCGCGTATCTACCAAAGTAAGGTGGCGTTGTAACATGAAGATACTTATAACTATTGTTTAAGACATTATATTGCTTTTACACGAACTTTTGGGGCTTTGAAATGAGTAAGATAAAACGCAAGTCGGAACGCAAAAAAAATAGCGCTCTAGGTACCTATAGTCGAGCGGAGATTGCCGAGATACTTTCAAAGCTTCGCGGCACGGCCCGCTTAAAAGTCGGGCTAATGTACGGAAGCGGCCTGCGCCAATCAGAATTGCTGTCACTGCGGGTGAAAGACATTAACTTCGATAATAGCAATATTTTTGTACGTGGAGGAAAAGACGGTGGAGATCGCACTACTTTACTTCCGCAAAGCCTAATTCCCGCGTTGGTAAAACAAATTTCACTTGTTAAGAAGATTCACGCGCAAGACATTGCAGATGGCTACGGTGACGTTTCCTTGCCCGCGGCGGAAAGTGTTGCGAATCCGTCTGCAGCAAAGGAAATATCTTGGCAATTCCTATTTTCATTTCCTCGACGAGAAAGGGATCTAGCGTCAGCGGTCATGATACGCAACCAATTGCACCCATTCAGCTTAACAAGGTTATTAAATCTTGCATTCGCCGCCGCAAAGATTCATCAACCACCAAAAGCCCATGTTTTTAGAATGAGTTTCGCCGCACACCTTCTCGAATCTGGGCAGAATGAGCGGACTATACAAGGATTACTTGGTCTTAAAGGCTTAACTGATAATGAAGCCGGTGCTCACGTAATGTATCGAAACTGGAAGGGCGTTATAAGCCCGTTGGATAACGTTTCTATATGAAATTCGTAATGTTTGCCAATATAAATCTATCTTGACTATAAAGGACCAATAGTTATTAGCCAACTAGATGCTTCGAAAAAACTAACGTGATACGGCGTACGGGGGGTATTTATTTATCGCCCTATTTAAACCTGAATTTTTACGAAGAGTCTGAGTTACTATATTTGACTCACCAGCTACACTTCATCCGTTGAGCCGAATATCTCATCCCAATCAATATTTCGATCTGGATCAGGAAGTTGATCGCCTCGTGTAAAATCTTCCCCGACTTGATGCTGCTTCGATTTGTCAAAAAAATCCTCCCGGGCACCGGGCTTTGCCACCGGGTCTATAACACGGCGATCTTTATCACTAGGTTCTTCAATATGTGTTTTTTTATCAGTTGGTTCAGTCATGACGTCTCCGCTACTCTTTATAGTTGCCGGCTGAAAAATCAGACTCATAGTAATTTTTCTCCTTGTGTCTAACAGCTGCTTTTTGCAGCGATTCGGAAACCGGAGGAGGGCTTTCTATTGCGGCGAGCATTTGTTCTGCACCAATCATGGATAGTGTAATCTGTGTTGCCTGCTCGGCTACTGTGCGCGCCTTTGACACAACGGCGTCTGCAGTAAATTGGGAAACACTACAGCCTGTTGATTCAGCTGCTGTCTGGATAAGTTGATATACGTCTTTGCTTACCCAGGCAACAAGTTGAATATCTTCGTTTGGCGTTTTCATGTCTTCTCGCTGTCGCTATCTGTATTGACAAATGATGTTAGGTGGCAGGTTATTGTTTCATAATATTTGAAGGATGACATATACGGGGTAGTGGGTGCTCGACAAATTAACTATATATTCTTTGAAAATTCGTATTAGTGATGGCTCGTTGTATACCGAGAAACTATTCCGTTCAAATATTCTGAGAGTGTTTGGCAAAAGATTGCGTCATTTGAAATAGAAAAGATTAGGTAATCCGCTGATTTGACGCTGCGAAAACCGTAAATCCCTACATGTATACTTACAGTCGGCTTGGTCACTCCTTATAATTTAGTTTGATTGTAGTGGTATAATAAAAGCTAATTTTCTAACGACGACTATTTCTTAGATGATTCATCGCTAGTGCTATAGCTAAAGCGTCGTCTTGGGCATTGTTGCGTATTCCGCTGAACCTGATCAGTCGTACCGCTTGAACGTGATCACTTAATCGATAATGATGATGGTGCATCAGCCAGTTTGCATCCGGTTGACCGGTGGGAGTGAGGGTGCTGGTACCCGCCTGCCCCTGGCTGCGCGAGCCGAGAAGTTTTTTAGGCGCAATCAAAGTAAAATATCAACCGCCATCTTGTAATAACTTTACAGCGATGGGTTCTTCTTCGCGTCGTAAAATCGACCATTGATGACGGAAATCGGGGCATTGCATTTTGGAGCCCGGGCGGCAACCTTGTGCTCAGAGACGTCGGGTCATACTTCTTCGATCAATTGTTTTATACCGAGGTATAACAAGGGTGAATGGTGTGCTGCGGTGCATCGGGCTAAGCTTTGTAAGTGATTAAGAGGAGTTCAATCGAGACACCAATTAGTGCGCATAACAAGGCAGCGGCCTGACGGCCGCCCTGGGCTCAAGGCTGTAATGGTCTTGGGGAATCCCCTTCCTTCAGGGGGGTGTCAAGCTTTCCTATTTTCCTATGTACTGAAAATGCGGGGCCTTGCTGGCCTTTTTGTCGAACGTGGCCGTTGCATCGGCCCCGGCAGCCTTCCCGAGCCAGGCAATCAGATGGTCCGGGAAATCAGCACCAGACTGGCGATAATCGAACAGGGCGCGGCGCACCAGCTCCCTGTCAGCGACCACCAGTTGCTGCGCATCCAACAGGGCGGCTATTTGATCAGCAACATCAGCCCTGGGAACCTTGTACGCCCGTTGCAGCACCCAGGCGAGTTCGCATAGCGCAATGGTTGAAACTGCGCATGGTGATTCCGCGGTGCAATTCGCCTCGATGAAATCTACCGCAATGCCGTGCTGTTCCGGGTCGCCTTCAGCATCGACCAGGAACCGAACCAGCACGTTGGTATCCAGGGCCTTCACTCGTTGACCGCCCCAGCTTTAATAGCCTCATCCATTTTCTCCACGGAGACAGTCCGTCCACCACTCTTAATCCGGCCCTTCAGCGCCATGAGGTCCCCCTTGGCCACCGTGACCCGTAGAACGCCATCGTCACCCATTACCCAAGCCAGCTTGTCTCCCCGCTGCACGTCCAGGGCCTGCCGAATCTCCCGAGGGATAACCAACTGGCCCTTTTCACTGACTGTAGACTCACCTTTAATCATTTCTTTAATCTCCCGATTTGGCTTTACCACCATACCTGAGTATAGGGTCTTACATCGGGTAAGACAACTAGTAAGGCAGACAGTAAGACACAGCAAGCCCGTCACAGTGGTCGTTTTCCACATGTTCCTGAGGCCGCAACAAAGTAGATTCCAAACCAGCCCTTTGCGGAATATTCCCATGAACCCTTGAATTTGCTAGGTTTAGCGTTAAAAACTCCTTTTAAAACAGCATATATCACACTTCACCGTATCGAGGCGTTTGTGATACTTCAGAGACGGATTTATGCGACGACCAAACAATCGGCTAAAAGCAATTTACGAGCCTGGGCGCGGGAAAGCACAAATAATCGAGACCCCCAAACAGCTCGCGCATATTTTGTGGGCTGCCTCCCGAGGAACTACGACTCGTAATGTTGCCCTACTCTGGATGCTGTTCGGGAGCGGGATGCGGATCAACGAGGTGGCACAGCTCAAGATCAAGGATATCTTCGATTCAGGCGGGGAGCTGAAAGGAAGCTTTAGACATGACGCTGGTTTATATTGATGCATGGAGCAGGAGGATTGACCACGGCTTTAAGACTACCTGTAGCGGGCTTCACTTGCCTGCTTTCCATTGACATAGAGTAGCTGTAAGATGGTACGCAATGTGTACTGTTTTGATGTGAGAAATGGATCAAAAGACTTATCTCAATAATGCAAAAAAAAACCTCGGCTTGACATGGGACGAGCTTGCGGGTGCCTCTAACATTTCCCCGAGAGCTTTAAAGACTTACAGGATGCCCATGGAGTCAAAGGACTACCGAACCATGCCACCACTTGCTTATGACGCAATTGAAAGAGTGAAAGAATCGCGGAAATAGGAAGTAACGTCTACTTGCACTGGTACGCAATGCGTACCATAATAAGTGCAGATGATTTAAGGTGCAACCTTTATGGGCGAACTTGAAAAACAAGATTTGTACCGGGACTTGTCCAGCCTTCCTCCCTCCGTGCGAGGGGAGATAATTAATGGGCAGCTACGCACCCAACCACGACCAGCGGGAAAGCATATTCTCGCCGCATCCAATATCGGCGCGGAATACCACGGCCCGTACCAAAAAGGACGGGGTGGCCCTGGTGGATGGTGGATACTTCAAGAGCCAGAAGTCCACCTTGAGCTGAACGAGGCTGTCGTCGTTCCTGACGTGGCGGGCTGGCGAAAATCCCGAATGCCTCATATCCCTGACGCACACAAGTTCACTGTGGTTCCTGATTGGATTTGCGAAATTCTGTCTCCATCAACAGCCAGTGTTGACCGACACGAAAAGAAGCCGCTCTACGCTCGATACGGCGTTCAATATCTCTGGATTGTTGATCCGCTGGCAGGGTCGTTAGAAACCTTCAAACTTAATGGCGATGACTGGGATTCGACGGGGATATTTATGGGTTCAGAGATTGTAGCCGTAGAGCCGTTTGCCGATGTAGCTGTATCGCTAAGTGATCTAATCGGGGAGTAAAATATGAGCGAAAATATTTGAGGTGGGAGCATGAATAGCACAGAGGTATCCATAAAGCTTAAGCCCAACTGGCTTGCAATTGGAACGATCATCCTTCTAGTTGTTGTTGGTATTGCCCTGTCTCAGGGGTGGCTGTTTGGTGAGATATCCGAGGGCAGTAAGCTTAGTAATATACCAATCGGCTTGTTTGGATTATTCGCTAGCATTTCTATCATTCTTCTACGCAACCATTGCCGGATAGAAGTACCTGTGACAAGACCGGTAGAGTAATGAAAGAAACATGGAGAAGATGATGAACAAAGCTATTTTTGTAGGTATTTCCGCTGCTATTTTTAGTGGCGTAACGCTAATGATTATAATTAGCCAAGTTAGCCCAACCAGCATACCAGGTCTGGATGACGCGCTTGGGTACGTGCCATTTGTAATCGCTCCCGCTGTAGGTTTCTATGCGGGAAAGTTTACCCTCGCAGCTTCTACACCAAATCTTCGGAGTAATTGAAGATGATCAGCCTTAAGAAGTGGTACACATATAGTCGTATTATGAACTCTCTGCGGACTAGAACGGCATACATAACCGTTTTACTTGCATCAGTTGCGTTCTCGTATTTGTACTTCAGCTCAACACCTGAAAGCCCACCACAATGGTTTATCCTTTTCGTGAGCATAACCACAGGTATTGGGGCAACTGTAATTTGTGTCTTTATAGCTAATTTGCGCGAACTAAAAATGACCATCCAACCCTGAGATTATTGGAATATGCCTTTTTGATTTACCCATAAATTGGCAGGGGAATTGAACCATAAGTTGGCCAAAAGGAGCGTCTTTTGCGGTGTGGCTTCCAGTTCCCAGCGGGGTTTTACCCATAATATGGCCACGAGTGCACCCATATTATGGCCGGAACATCCAACCCAGAGATCTATTTGACTCACCTTACATGCAGCCTTACAATAAGGAGATATGTAAGGAGTTTGATTAATGTCCGAATCTACCGTAACAAGCAAGGGTCAGATCACTATTCCTGTCGATATTAGGGTTTCTCTGTCGCTGCACGCTGGCGAACGGGTTGTGTTCAATACCCTTGAAGACGGCACCGTGATAATGCGCGCAAAAAATCGATCTATCCTTGATTTGGAAGGAAGTCTGTCTGATAGCAATCCAACTAATACAAAAGTCAGTATTGAAGATATGAGTATCGGGCAAGAAAAGTGAGAAGCTTAGATACAAATATTCTCGTCCGCTGGCTGGTTAAAGATGATGCTCGTCAGGCAGCTAAGGTCAAGGCTATGTTGCAGTCGGCTATCGAAGGTGGGGAACGTCTCTTTATTCCGGTAACCGTAGTACTTGAGCTAGAGTGGGTTCTTAGATCCCGCTATTCAATGCCAAAGCCTTCCATCATCAAAGCTCTGGTGTCCCTTTTGGAGACTAACGATTTAGTCTTTCAGCTTGAACTGGCGATAGAGAGAGCGGTCAGTCATTATCGTCGAGGCAACGCCGATTTCGCAGACTGCCTGCACCTTGGTTTGAGCACCATTGAAAATAATCTTCCTCTGGTAACTTTTGACAAAAAAGCCGCACGCCTTGAGGGTGCAACGCTCCTCTAACGCAAAGCAGCGAACTGAGTTGACTGTCCGCTTATTACCAGATCAGGAAGCGGCCCGCAGATACAGGGTGTGTTTGGCTATAGCGTCACAAAAGCGGTCAGTCGCTGAATTGTCAAAATTACTCGGGGAAGCCCAATTAAAGCTGTAAAACTCGTATTCAGCAGCATGGCGCTCACTAATCTTGATGGAAATCACTTAAGTAATTGATTTTTATTGAGAAGTGATTATGCTCAGAGATTCCACATCAAATGCAGGATGCACACAAATGAAAAAATCATTTCAGGTTTACTATCACCCTGATTCAAATAGAATAATCCTGCTTAATCACCTCAAAGATTTGACTCGCTATGTACACGAGTTATAAAGCGCAACGCATTTGAATTCGCTGTTATACGGCACCGAGCGAGCATCTGATTTTGAACCAAAGCGGGATTATATTGCCTTTCCAAACTCCCTAATAATCTTGCAGATGATATCGTTTCAATATCAGTTAAAACTCACAAAATGAGAAAATGAAATTGATTAAAACTGACTGGGATATATTTAAAGCAAAATTTTCAGAAAATCCACAAAATGCTTTTGAGTGGATGTGTTATCTACTTTTTTGCAATGAATTTAGCGTGAAAACTGGAATTTTTCGTTATAAAAACCAATCGGCGATAGAAACCAATCCAATTTCCTCAAATGGAGTTAATGTTGGTTGGCAAGCTAAATTTTATGATGCCGCATTATCTAGCCACAAAGATGACATAATAGAAACGATTACAAAAGCGAAACGTGATTACCCTGATTTAAATAAAATAATCTTTTACACAAATTCAGAGTGGGGCCAAAACAAAGGAAAGGAACCACAAGGAAAAATAGAAGCAGAGAAAAAGGCAAAGGAGAACAACTTAGAAATTGAATGGAGATGCTGTAGCTTTTTCGAATCGCCGTTTGTTGTCGATGATTGTAGCCGGATCACTTCGTACTTCTTCACTCAATCTGATAATTTATTTGGTCTTTTGGAGTCGTTTGAGTCTCATGCAGGTGCAATTCTGGACGATATTGAAACTGCTATAACATTTGGCAACGAAGATGTTTCAATCAATCGCTCTAATATTATATCAGAAATTGAAAAGTCAGATACTAGCGCGTTAATTATAAGTGGCGAAGGCGGCACAGGGAAAACAGCTCTAATAAAAGAGCTTTATGGCAATAAGGGGGAAAATGATGCCTTTTATATCCATAAGGCGACGGAATTTTCTGTTAGCAACTTGAATGAGTTCTTATCGGGTGTTTTTTTAAAGGATTTTATTGAAGCACATGAGGGGGCTGACAATAAAACAGTTGTCATTGATTCAGCCGAACACTTAATTGCTCTAGAAAATACTGATCCCATTAAAGAGTACCTATCCAGCTTAATCAAAGCCGGATGGAGGGTGTGGTTCACCACGAGAAATACCTACCTAGATGATTTGATTTTTCAACTATATGAAGTGTACAAAATTAGCTTTAAGTCGGTACATCTAGAAAATCTGAACGAAGATACATTATTCGAGCTTGCTAAAAAACATGATTTTGTCATCCCTGATGATAAAAAGCTCAAAGTGCTTATATTGACTCCATTTTATCTCAGAGAGTATTTGAGGCATTATCAGGAAAGCAAAGGCGCAGGCTACTTTGAATTCAAAGAGTCTTTATGGCCAAGAGTCATTACAAAACGGTCCCCACAACGAGAACAATTCTTTATACATCTTGCCGAAGAAAGAGCTAATTCAGGAAGATTTTTCGTAATTCCAGGCTCTAGCTACTCAAATGAAACGGTAGAAAAAGCGTTGGTTTCCGATGGAATAATTAGCTATGAGTCCGCTCGTGGATATTTTATTACTCATGATATTTATGAAGAATGGGCGCTCGATAAATTCGTCGAGAGTAATTTTTTATCCTCAGAAAATTCAGAAATATTTTTTGATAGAATACAACAGTCTTTGCCCATAAGAAGGGTTTTCAGGCGGTGGCTATCAGAGAAACTTAGCGCGGCCAATGAAGAAGTTAGCCATCTTATTGTAGAAACCTTGTCATCTCGCAAAATATCTAATTTGTGGAAAGATGAAGTTCTCGTTTCTATGCTTCTATCCGACTATTCCGATTACTTTTTTAACGTTAATAAAGATTCACTATTGGAAGACGACTTCCGGCTTCTCAAACGGATATGTTTGCTGATAAGAATAGGATGCAAGGAGATAGACAATAGCTTTTTTGATAGGCTTGGTGTGAGAGCGCCGGATATTTTATCAATGGAATATGTAATAACCAAGCCGAAAGGAAACGGATGGAAATCGCTTATCAAGTTCATCAATGACAATCTCGAAAAGATAGGTGTTAATAATCTCAATTTTGTATTGCCCACCCTCTACGACTGGAACAGCCACAACAAGTCTGGCGACGCAACTAAATATTCCAGCTTAATTGCATTGTCTTTTTACAAATCAGGATTCGAAAACAACGTCTATATTAGGGATGATGGTTTTTCCAAGCAGTTAATCCTCACCATTCTGTATGGGGTAGGTGAAATTAAAAGTGAACTTGAAGCTATCGTTGATGAAATAATTCTAAATAATTGGAGGCGACATAACGATCCATATCATCTAATGAGTGACTTCATTTTAACAAAAATGGAATGCTTTAATGTTGCTATGGAAATTCCGGAAAAAGTGATCGCTCTAGCCAAATGCCTTTGGGTGTATGAACAACCAGAAAACGACGATTATTTTTATGGATCAAGACTAGAGTTAGATCATGAATTTGGTGTTGAGAATGGACATCAAGACTATTTTCCAGCCAGTGCTTATCAAACACCCATATACGCCCTGCTGCAAACCAATTTAGAATTAACATTAAACTTCATTATCGACCTAATAAATTATGCTTCAAAAAAATATGCAGAATCCAACCTTGATAAGGGCCAGATTGAAACAGCAACACTGTTACTAGATGATGGGAAGGAAATTGATCTACCTATTTCAAATCGTCTTTGGTGCATGTACCGAGGTACACAGGTAAACCCTGATTTATTAGAATCAATATTAATGTCACTAGAACGTTTTTTTCTTGAGAGAGGAAAAAACACCAAAGCTCAAACGCTTGAATATTATCTAAACTATATCCTAACTAGATCTGAATCTTCTGCACTCGTGGGAGTTGTTGCAAGCGTTGTATGTGCGTTTCCTGAGAAAACATTCAATGTAGCTAAAATTCTATTCAGAACAAAAGAGTTTTTCTTCTTTGACACATCTCGAATGATGCTGGATCAAACACATAAGACTCAGCTTACTTCGCTAAAAAATTTTAGCATCAATCAGATAAATCAATATCACGAAAATGAAAGGATAAGCGCCTGTGACCAAAAACATCGGAAACTCTCATTAGAAAGTATTGCGCTTCACTACCAGTTTTTTAGAACAGAGGAAGTAAGCGAGGAGGAGTCAGAGAAAAGGCTTCAGGAAATTTGGGAAATCCTTGATGTTCACTACATGGATTTACCAGATAAAGAACAAGAAAAACATCAAGATAAAACATGGCGTTTATATTTAGCCCGTATGGACAAAAGAAAAATGTCACCTGAAGTGAAGGAAGTAGAAAATGGTATAGCAATAGAATTCAATCCAGAGATTGATCCAGAGCTTAAGGAATATAGTGAAACGTCCCAGCGAGAGGCGAGCAAGCCGTTTACACATTCCGGTTTAAAGGTTTGGGCTGATAGCAGGCTCTATAATAGAGATAACTACAAAAAATATGAATCATATGAAAATGATCCACTGACTGCTTTGGGCGAGGCAAAAGAAATATGGAATCAACTTTCAGAAGGCAACATTGGGGAGACATTACTGTTTGATCGAGCCACACCATCGTATGTATGCGCCGTGTTATTGCGGGACTTTAAGGAAAAATTAGCAAAAACCGAACTAGATTTTTGCAGGGAAGTCATATTTGAATATACAGATATCGTTAACAATGATGATTACATGCACCAGATCGGCGACGGCCTTGTTCCTGCGTTATTTGTACTCCCAAGATTGATAGAAGATTTTCCAGACGAAAGACTAACTATCAAGCTGCTATTAATCAAAGCACTAATGAGGCATGACCCAATATCGATGATGGGAATGGACAGGATAAATTCAGTAGCCATTCAAGCTGTTCAGCACTTATGGAAGAATGAATCCGAGTTCATGAGGTCGCTGTACATTGGGTATTTGGTAATTGCTCAAAAACATAGAGATGTTCGGGATCGTTTAAGACAAGAGGCATATAAGCAGCACAAATATGAAATTAACGGCAATGATTTTGAGCGGGAGTTATTTAAAGAATTAGAGAGTGCAGTAAGGAGTATCGAAGATGAAACCATAACGGAATCCGCAATAGACAATATTGAAAGCATAGATAACGGCGTTTTTCAAGGTAGTTGTCGCCTCAGATTGATTTATGCCGCCTTGTTTTTCTCGTCCACGACCGCTGGCTTTTCCGGGTTAAGATAAACGTCTTTTATCGGTTCCCAGTTTCTAAT
>NZ_JBFRYA010000019.1:0-78781 GCF_040892635.1 Zhongshania guokunii
TCAGTTGCTGGTAAGTTCTCATCATCACTTCATCTCTTGCCGGAGAAAAAGGGGGGAGCTTACCTTCAGCTGGCCGCTTCTTCTACCTGATCAGATGATGCACTTCGGATTTGAATCCGCGTCCAAAAATAGTGGTCATGAAAAAACCGATAGTGCTGCGGAGCGAGTGCATGAGGCGGTTGATCGCGCAGCGGCAATGGCCGGTACCAGTGAAGAACGCTTGAAAGAACTCGCTGATGAATTACGCGGCCATGCTGATAAATTGGCCGAGTCGGCGCGTAGCCGGTCTGAGGAAGTAACTACAGCGGTGGGTGATTACACACGAGAAAACCCCATTAAAAGTATTGGCTTAGCATTTTTACTGGGCACCATTCTGGCGTATATATTTCGCAAATAGTGCGGAGCAGCGCAATGAAGGAAGAATGGAATACGCCAAAAGCCACCGCCCAACAGGGTGGTGGCGACTTACCCAACGACGATTCTGCATTTCAAGAAGAGAGCCTAGCGCTATTGTCGACGGCCTGTAGTGATTACCTGGATTCTTATATAACGCTGGCGCAATTGCACGGCCAGCGTTTTTTATTGTCACTGTGCAAAATGTTTCTGCTGTGGGTAGCCACATTAATACTGCTGCTGGCGGCATGGTGTAGTGGCTTGCTCGCGCTGTATGAAGTCGCAGTGATAATGGGTGCGCCGCCGGTACTAGCGATGCTAGTGGCGGCACTTTGCAATTTGGCCATGGCGTGGTGGTGTTGGCGTCGGATGTGCAGTCGCTTGCATGGTTTTGCAGTGAGGACGAGAGAAAATGAGCCGACCGGAGTGAACAAAGGGGCGAGCAATGGGAACTGAACGCTGTTTAGAGCAGGCGATTGCTCGACAACAAGACCGTCAAAAACTACGTCAGCAAGTATTATTCCGTCGCTACCGCGGTTATCGAGGTCATCTTTCTACCAAGCTAGCGAAAACAGAGAATCTCCTTGCGGCGCTCGGTTTGGGAGTGTGCGCGGGGCTATGTCTCGGCGCTAAAAGCAAAAAAGGTTCTGCTCAACAATATGTAAATGAAGCTAGTACTTCCACGGTGTGTAGTCGCTTACTTGTGGATTTACTGGATAGGCAGTTGAATCGAGCACTGCAGACAAGGCGCTGCGCCTGCCGCGGCGCCTCCAAAGATGGGGCGTGATTGCGGCTTCGTGCCGAGTGGTGATCGCGGGCGCTTAGTCGTTGAGGTGGTCGATTTTATTAAAGCTGAGTAATTGCTTGCTGCGCAGGCAAATCTCAGTAAACGCGGTGTTGTGCTTACCGTATTTTGGCCACAAGGTGGTGTCGCCATCAAGATAGTGGGCCAGAGCAATGCTAATGGTCACACCGTGGGCCACAATAATGACATTGTCATTGGGGTGTTTGGCGGCAATTTCATCTACCGCGGCAACAATTCGCTGTTTAACCAAGTTCTGTGACTCGCCATTGGGGGCAGTGAAATCGGGGTTGTGAACAATCTGCTCTAAAACATCGCCTTCGGCGACCAAGTCAGAAAAACGTTTGCCCTCCCAGTCGCCTAAGTGAAACTCCATTAGGCGTGGGTCGTGTATCACCGTTAAATCAAAGGCAGTGGCTATTGCCTCGGCGGTGATACGCGCCCGTTGGAGTGGGCTGGTGTAAATCACATCCGCGCGCAGGTATTGAGGGAAGTAAGCACCTAAGCGCCGAGTTTGCTCGTAACCTTCCTCGGTTAATTCGGTGTCAGTTTGACCGTGCCATACCTTGTCAATATTGGCGAAGGTTTGGCCGTGGCGGACAAAGCAGAGTCGGCCGGTGCTTGCTTGGGTCATAAGAGCTACCTGTATAAACGTGGCCCTGATTATACAACGGATTACAGCTGCAGGTTTACACCGAGCTGAAGCTCCAGAGCTTGTGCATCCTCCCAGTCGAGGGCGTCGGTGCGTAGACCAATATTAAAATACTGACCTTTGAGGTTTAGCCCCCAAGCGCTGCTGCGTAAATCGTAACTGAGCTGCCACTGTTTACTCTGCCACATTCTTTGGTAGCCAAGGCGTGGGAATACGCGGCGATCATAGGCAAATAGTTCAGCGTTTATGTTGTGCGTGGTGTCGATTCGATAGTTGCCGCGCAGCGAGTAGCGCCCCGCCAAGCGCTGGGTTTGGTCGCGATAGCGCTCAACGCCACTAACGGTAGGTTTGGCATCGATTGTGCCATTTGGGTCAAAAGAAATATTGTCGGTGTTAGCCGTCGCGGTGGTGTAGGTGAGGTCGCGGTACTGAATAAACGACAATACATCTCGACCACTTAAATCGACATTTAGCTTTTGGTTTAATTGCCAGTGTAGATCAATGTCGAGGGATGCGCCGTGACCATCGCTGTCTTCTTCGGGGCGGTCGAGCAATGTATCGCGGCTATAGCCGTAATTAAGATAGAGCTGGGCTTGGTAGCCGTCTTCAAGGGTGTTTAATTGGCCTTTTAAGTAGCCGTCGGTGGTATGGGTGGCTCGCAAGTAGTTAAGTCGTGTTTTTAAGGAGACCTGTTCATTAAATTCGTAAAAATAGGCGGCACTTAAACCCCAAGCACGAAGGTGGTTGGGACGCAGGTAAACATCGTAATGGGTGTTTTGCGGCAGGGGCAAATCGTTGCGCTGTAAATAGGCCAGCTGGCCAGTGTCTTTATTAAATTTCAAATAATAGTCGTAGCGATAAAAATAACTAAATTCAAAATCATTTTTGCGTACACCTACTTCAGCTTGATTGTGAGTAAAGGCGTACTTCCCAGATTTTAAAGGCGCACCATCAAGATCGTGAATCATCTGTTCTATGGGTGCGGCTTGGCTATAGCTGAGGCTGTCGAGATAGAAATAGTATTCAGTGTCTGGAGTGGCGGCTGCGCTCAGTAGAGAGTAGCTGCTAAACATGATCGCGATGACGGCGCGCATAGAGTAATTCCACGTTGGCTAGATGGTGTATACATAAGCTTAAAATGACAAAAAAGGGAGGCCGAAGCCTCCCCAATACAGCAAGAAGTGCGTTTACATAACGGTTTCGAAGCTGCCATCGTTGTAGCGAATAACGACTGCGCCGGTGTCGTCGCTGATGGTGGCGAACGCAGTGCCGCCGTGTTTGATGTCACCAGAAAGGCTGGTTTCTTCTTCCACTTCGGTCTCGGTCAAGGTCATGGTCACGCCGTTGTGATTGCTCAATGTCGCGCTATTGCCGCCTTCATAGGCTAGATTGAGCTGATTGCCACCGTAACTCAGTTTTAGTGAGCCCTCGCCGGTTTCTAATCCGGTGCGGTTGGCATTGAACTCGACTTTAACGTCGTCATCGACGCCGTCGATGTCGAAGTTGAAGACAATGCTCAGGCTGACCATTGCGTAATCGGTCTCGGTTTCATTGAGGTCGCATTCATAGCTATAATCGCCGCCGTTTTCAAAACTGTAGCTCGACGCCTGAGTACAGGTTTCACTATAGTTATCGATATTGGCCGCAAGGCTTGCGCTAATGGCATTCCCGTCGTCATCACTAAATTCACCAGACAAGCTTATTTCGAAACCATCAAAGGTAATGGTTTCAGTGTATTGCTCTTGGTTAGAATTAGCCTGCCAGTCAGTGAAACTGTAGCTATTGCTGTAGCTGCCGACTTCAGTGCCAGTTAGCTCGCCGAGTTTAAGCGCCATCATGCCGGTAAAGCTAACATTGTTGTCGCTATTCAGCTGCGCAAGGGTGATGTTTAACTTGGCGTCTATATTGGTGACAGTAAATTCATCGTCCCAAGTATCGCTGTAGCTACCACCAGTCTCGGTTTCGGTTTCGGTCTCTGTCCATTGGCTATCGTAGCTTAAGGCGCCGCTAAAGCTACCTTCGTTGATCGTGATGGAAACCGCACTGCTCGCGGCAGAGCCGGATACAGATAATGCTGCAGTAGCGGAGCCGGTTTCAGACACGCTTCTAGTGCCATCAACGGTACTCTCTACGGGCTCATTTTCATTGATGACAGTGCCATCTGCGGCGCTTATTTTAATGGCGACATCGGTTTCGGCTAAGACTATAGTCTCGTCTACTGAGAGTGTTACCGTGCCCGCCGATTCAGAGATGGCTACAGTGATGCCATTAACCTCTATAGAGCTGGGCTTGTCTTCATCTGGTGCGTCGAGGTAAAGCTCGTAAGCGCTGGCAATGGCATTAAGGCCTAGACCTAGGCCCTCAGCAACGATATCGCTGTCAGCAGAGACCGCTTCACTGGCAAGATCAATTTGATCGGCAAAGGCCTCTTGATTGGCCGACACAATACCGGCGCTAGCTAGGTTACGAACCTGCTTTACAAAGGCTTTACTGGCAACAAGGCCTTCGCTGCCAACATCATCGGGAACATCGCCCTGGCTGGCGGTGGTGTTGTTACTATTCTGAGCGCTAGATTCTGCTGTGGTGAGGCTGGTGCTGGAGCTGCTAACGCCACTAGCATTTTCATCTACACCTTCGACGGCTTTCACTGTTTCAAGTAGAGCAAGTGCCTCTTCGAGTAATTCCTCTAGGCTTATATTGTCGCTATTAGTTTCTTCCCGATCCGCTATACCGCCGTCCCTGAATTGATTGACAAAGTTAGTTACAGCGTCTTCTAAGCTTGGCGTAGTGCTCGCCTTGAGCGCGGCGGCAATAGCGGCAGCTGATTTTAAATTGTATTCAAGAGCGGCTTGGCTCGCCGCGTTAACTGCATCAGCGTTAGTGATATCCACAATAGGTTGATCGATCAGCCCACCAGTTATCCCTAGTCGGCTGGCGACTTGGGCGTTCGAGCCCGCCGCAGCGGCAGATGGGCTTGCGCCAGACACTACTTTTTGCAAGGTGAGCTTAGAGGCAATATCAGTTATTGGCGTGATGTTAACTGCGACGCTGCTGCCGCTGGCTTGGGGCAGGGTTGCCGACATCGCAAATCCCGATGCAAGGGTATAGTCTTCGCCAAAGTTTTTCTCGCCACATTTGGCAAGGTCGCAGCGCATCAAGGTGCCATCACCGGCGGTGATTTCCACGTAAATCGCGCTACCCGCCACGTAATTACTATTCAGTACTAGGCTATAACTGCCGTCTTCTGCGGTGGTCGCTGGGTCGGCGAGGCTAGTGGCTCGATCTACGGTGCCTTCGGCTGTAATGGGGTAGGCGTTTACGATACCGCCAATAATAATACCTTTTGAGCTGGTGCCGGCAATGGTGCTTGGCGCAGCACTGCTGCCACCGCCTTTATTGCTGTCGCTACCACAGGCGGCGAGACTGGCGGCGATGGCCAAGGGTAGAAGGAATTTTTGGAACTGGGGAATTTGACGCATGGAACATCTCCTTGTTTACCTATATCGGCAGCATTACTACGCTGTTAACGTCCGTATTAAACATTGGGCTCCAGCCGTGTTTGCTAACACCTCAATGTGTCGGCAGTAATCCGGATAGGTATTGATTTTTTTATGTGTGTTGCGGTGCAATCAAGAGGAACAACAATGAGCAGTCAAAAGAAGACGCATTTTTATTCACGAGCGATAAAGCACGTTAACGCCATTACGTTTTAGCCGCTAATTCCTGCTTTTTCAAGTATTTTCACGAATTAACGACTAAAAGTTTAGCTGCAATAGCGTTTTATCATTTGCTGTAGTACATCTATCGTCGGCTGAATTTGGTCCAGCGCCATAAATTCATCGGGCTGGTGGGCTTGGTCAATTGAGCCTGGCCCCATAACAATGGTTTGCAGGCCAAGTTGTTGAAAAAATGGGGCTTCGGTGGCAAAGCCAACGGTGCCGGCAGGCTGTCCGATAAGTTGTTCTACCAGTGTAACGATATCGGAATCTGGCGCTTCTTCGTAGGCTGCGAGGCCTGGCATTAAAGCGCGCAAGCCAATGTTAATGGCGCGGCGCTCTGCCACAGGGGTGAGCACTTTTTGAATCAGGGAGTCGAGCTCATCGTTATTCATACCAGGAGTGGTGCGAATATCAAAATGCAGCTCGCACTGCCCGCAGATGCGGTTGGGATTGTCGCCGCCGTGAATACAGCCAAAGTTCAAGGTGGGGGTGGGTACGCTAAAGCCTGGGTGTTGGTATTTTAGTGCTAGTTCTTGGCGCAATTGCATAAGGCCGCTCATCACCTCGTGCATGGCGTCCATGGCGTTATTGCCAAGTAAAGGGTTAGAGGAGTGCCCCGAGCGGCCGGTAATGGTGATGCCCTTCATCACAATGCCCTTGTGGGCGCGCATCGGCTTTAGGCCAGTGGGCTCGCCCACCACCGCGTAGCGGGCACCGGAGACATCGGCGTGCACCAGCGAGCGAGCGCCGTCCATACTGCTTTCTTCGTCGGCGGTGGCAAGAATAATCAGCGGTGCGCTTAGGGGTTTTTCTAAGAAGGGCTTTAATGCCTCTATTGCGATAGCAAAGAAACCCTTCATATCTGTGCTGCCAAGGCCGTATAAGCGACCGTCGCGTTCGGTGAGGGTAAATGGGTCGCTGTGCCATAGGGTATCGTCACAGGGTACGGTGTCGGTGTGGCCGGCGAGTACTAAGCCGCCGCCGCTGCCGCTGCCGAGGGTGGCAACTAAATTGGCTTTATTGGGGCTGCCGGCAATGGGCAGTATGCGGATGGCAAAACCCAGCGGCTCTAGCCAAGTGGCCAGTTGCTCAATAACTTTGATGTTGCCCATGTCGCGGCTGGGCAGGGTAGAACTTACCGAGGGGAGTTTGACCAGCTCTGTCAGCATAGACAGAACATTGTTAGTGCTCATAGATTTCGCCATTTATCGCCGTCGCCGCATGGCGATTGAGGGATATATTGTAGCGAGTCGGGCAAACAATAACAGTGGCTAGCGCTGATATTGTTTGCCCTGGAGGCCTATTCTCTTAAAGGAATATCGCCTTAAAGATAAAGAAGAATACAATTGCTAGGCCAGCACCGGCGGGCAGAGTGATAATCCACGACATAAAGATATTGCGGATTACGCTCAGGTTTAGTGCGGCAATGCCCCGCGCCAAGCCCACGCCCAATACCGCACCCACTAGGGTGTGCGTGGTAGAAATAGGCAGGCCAGTTGCCGAGGCGATAACCACGGTAGAGGCGGCGCCCAACTCGGCGGCAAAGCCGCGGCTGGGCGTCAGCTCGGTGATCTTCGTGCCGACGGTGGCAATAACCTTAAAGCCGTAAGTGGCCAAGCCAAAAACAATACCGCCAGCGCCGACCAGCAGTATCCAGCTGGGCAGGGCCGATTTAGCGCCAATAACGCCGCCAGACTGAATCACGCTCACTACTGCGGCAACTGGGCCGATAGCATTGGCAACATCGTTAGAACCGTGGGCAAAAGCCATGGCACAGGCAGTAAATACCATGAGTACCGCGAACATGCGCTCTACACTGGCAAAGCGGAAGCGGCCATCGCCCGAGGGCACGTCTTTAATGCGGCGTAAAAACAGCTGGCCAATACCGGCTACGATAACCCCAATAACCGCCGAATAGCCAAGACATTGCTGGTAGTTTAGTCCCAGGCCAATATGCTTAAGACCTTTGGTTAACGTAACCATGGCGATCATAAAGCCGACCAGGAACAGGTAGTACGGGATGTACTTTTTAGCGGCTTCAAAGGGCTTGGGCGCATTCAATATTAGGCGCTGGGCACTGAGAAACAAACCAAAGGAGATGGTGCCGGCCATGACCGGTGAAACCACCCAACTGGCCACAATCTGGCCGACCTTGCCCCAGTTTACGGCGTTAGTGTCGATGCCAACGGCAGCAAAGCCAACTAGTGCGCCCACAATAGAGTGGGTGGTGGATACCGGCCAGCCCATCATGCTGGCCACAAACAGCCACACACCAGCGGCGAGCAGTGACGACAGCATACCGAAGACCAGTAAATCTGGACTGTTGGCTACGAACGCGGGATCAATAATGCCTTTGCGAATGGTTTCGGTAACTTCACCTCCCGCCAAATACGCGCCACAAAATTCGAAGAGCATGGCGATTAAAATCGCCTGCTTAATGGTAAGTGCCTTGGCGCCTACCGAGGTGCCCATGGCGTTGGCAACATCATTCGCACCAACACCCCAAGCCATGAAAAAGCCAAAAAGGCAGGCTAAAATAAGCAATAACTGCCCGTGTTCAGCAATAATTGACATGAGAATTCCTTATGTAATCTTGTGCCGGCTTTTTAGCGGGCAATAACGATTTGCAGGCGCGAGCCTACTTTTTGTGATTTATCAGACAACTCGCCAATTAAGGTGATGGTTTGATACATAAACATCACATCGACTGGCGGCAGGTCTTTCTCGATTACATAGAGGGCGCCGCGAATATCGATTTGTAGTTTGTCTGCGGAGTGCTCGAGGCGGTCTAGCTCCTCAATCATGGTTTCCACTAGACTGACTTCACGGCCTCTAAAGCCGGTTTCTAGCAGTTCATCCAACTCTTCAATGGCTTTCATAGCCTGGGCCGAGGTGGCAATCGCTAGCTCAACATATTCTTTCAGCGGCGTAGCCAGCGAGGCAGGGATCTGCATTTTACGGCCTAGCATTAGACCAGCAATATCCTTGCTGCAGTTGGCGATACGATCTTGCATACTGACCAAGTCGAGCAGGTCGGCGCGGGGCACGGGAAGGAATAGGTTGTTTGGCAGTTGCAGGCGTACCTGTTTTTTGAGTTTGTCGGCTTCGTTCTCTAGGTCAACGATGATTTGTTGGGCCTTCTCAGCCTGTGCCCAATCGTCGGCGAGTACTGCGTCTATAAAGGGTTTGAGTGCGGCGGCACAGGCTTGTGCCTGCTTCATGTGTTCCTGTATCGGTTCGAAGGGGGATTTTCCGAACAGATGGCCCAGCGAATTTAATGGCACGGTGCGACTCCTGCTTATCGTCAGTCGTATAAGTGGGCGGATTATACTGACGTCAGTGGGCTGTAACCAGTTTTTAACGCCTCAGTATTAGGGCTGGTGTAATTTGACTGAGACTTGCCATAATGCAAGGGTGTTTCTAAATCGCTCGAAAACGCAGTGAATAGTTCTGAATCGCCCAACTATAACAAGGGGTTAGCGCGGCTATGCAAAGCCAAATCAAGACAACTGGACCGTTAGAAACCGGTGGCTTACTACGACAATTGATGGCCGACGGAATTATTGATGCCGCTAGCGCCAAGCGTTTGCGGATTAGCCCACCGCGCAGCGGCGACAAAATTCAGCATGTCCTTAACTATATCGTTAGTGAACAGCTCACCGATCTGTCGCGTCACGGCCGTGCCCTGAATATGGACAATCTGCTTGATTGGTTGGCGGCGTACTGTGGGCAAGAGGCAATGCGCATTGATCCCTTGAAAATAGACGTGCCTGCGGTGACCGAGGTGATGTCCTTTGCCTTTGCCCAGCGTCACCGGATCTTGGCAGTGGCGGCGAATGAGAAAGAAGTGGTGATTGCAGGTGGCGAGCCCTTTGTCACCGCGTGGGAAAGCGATTTACAACAGGTGTTGCGGCGGCCTATTCGGCGGGTACTTGCCGACCCCGAGGCTATAGACCGTTTTACCGTGGAGTTTTACAGCCTCGCCAAGTCGGTGCGGGGCGCCAGCGGTGATAATAGTCGGCGCGGCAATGCCAGTAATAACCTTGAGCAATTACTGGAAATCAGTAATTTAAAAGACCTCGATGCCAACGACGGTCACGTGGTGAATATTGTCGATTGGTTGCTGCAATACGCCTATGACCAGCGCGCCAGTGATATTCACATTGAGCCGCGCCGCGAGCAGGGCAATGTTCGCTTTCGTATCGACGGTGTGCTCTACAATGTTTACGAACTTCCCGCCACGGTGCTAACTGCCGTAGTAAGTCGCCTAAAAATACTTGGCCGTATGGACGTGGCCGAGAAACGCCGCCCCCAAGATGGTCGCTTAAAAACCAAGAACCCTGGCGGCGCCGAAATCGAATTGCGGCTGTCAACCCTGCCCACCGCCTTTGGCGAAAAAATGGTAATGCGGATCTTTGATCCCGAAGTATTGCTGCGCAGCTTTGACGAGCTCGGTCTGCGCGGCGAAGATCGCCAGCGTTGGGACGGTATGATTCGCTCCGCCCACGGTATTGTTTTAGTCACCGGCCCCACTGGCTCGGGTAAAACCACCACCCTGTATTCTAGCCTCAAGCAAATTGCGACCTCTGAGGTGAATGTCTGCACCATTGAAGACCCCATCGAAATGGTTGAAGACGCCTTTAACCAAATGCAGGTGCAGCACAATATTAATCTGGATTTCGCCGGCGGGGTGCGGGCTCTGCTGCGCCAAGACCCAGACATCATTATGATTGGTGAGATTCGCGATTTAGAAACCGCCGAAATGGCGATACAGGCCGCGCTTACCGGTCACTTGGTCATTTCGACCTTACACACCAACGATGCCCCCTCGGCAGTTACTCGCTTGCTGGAACTGGGCGTACCCGCGTATTTGATTCGCGCCACCGTACTTGGGGTGATGGCTCAACGCTTGGTGCGGACCTTGTGCCCTCATTGCAAAGAGGCCACTGCGCTGAATGAAACCGAGTGGACTACCTTAACCACGCCGTGGAAGGTCGCGCCGCCCAAACAGGTATTCCACGCGCCGGGTTGTTTGGAGTGTCGGAATACCGGTTTCCATGGTCGCCAAGGTATTTATGAAATTTTGCCGGTGGAGGGGGCTATTCAGGGTGCGATTGGCGACGATATCGAACTGGATAATCTGCGCCGCCTCGCCATGAAAAACGGTATGCGCACCTTGCGGCTCAGCGGCGCTCAGAAGGTCGCTAGGGGTGAAACCACCATTGCCGAGGTGTTGAGGGTCGCGCCGCCAGTGCAAACCCAGTAGGCCGCCACAAAACTAATAAATAGAGATAAGGCTAGGCGATATGACAGCAGTAGAGAGTTTAGCGCTACAGGATGGCGAGCTGCCGGCAGTGCTGACTGCAGAAGTGGAGCAGCGCTGGCAGAGCCTGCTCGAGCACTGTGATAGCGAGCAGGCGCAGTGGTATCGAGGTTTTGCCAACTCTGCGCGGCGCGGGGAGTTGTTGCAAGCGCTGGCCTGTAGTCACATGCTATCTGAATTTTGTGTTCGCCATCCGGACTGGTTGCGGAGCCTAGATGCTGCCGGCCTATTGGAAAGTAGCTTGGCGCCAGAGGATTGGCGAGCTGAGTTAAGCGCCGCTTGCGCAGATTGTGAAAATGCCGATGATCTCGCGCAAGTGCTGCGCCAGTTTCGCAACCGGCACTGGCTGCGCATTGTGTGGCGAGATCTAAATCGCCTCGCTGAAATGGAAGAAACCGTCGCCGATTTATCCTATATGGCCGAAGCCTGTGTGGATGTGGCCTTGGTTTTCTTGCATCGTCAACTGTGCGAGGAGCGCGGCCATCCCCAGTCTAAAACCGGTGAGCCACAGCAATTGGTGGTGATCGCCATGGGCAAGCTAGGAGCTGGCGAGCTGAATTTGTCCTCGGATATTGATCTTATCTTTGCCTATCCGGAAGCCGGTGAAACCGTGGGCGCGGCGCGTAGCGTGGATAATCAGGAGTTTTTTATTCGCCTGGGCCAGCGCCTCATTAAATCGCTGGATACCCGCACCGCTGACGGTTTTGTGTTTAGGGTGGATATGCGCCTGCGGCCCTACGGCCAGAGCGGACCGCTGGTAATCAGTTTTGACGCCCTAGAGGAGTACTACCAAGATCAGGGGCGAGATTGGGAGCGTTACGCCCTAATTAAGGCGCGCTGTATTGCCGGTGATCGCGCTGCCGGTGCGCAGCTCTTAGATCAGCTGCGGCCCTTTGTGTACCGCCGCTACTTGGATTTTTCGGCCATTGAATCCCTGCGTGAAATGAAGGCCATGATTCAGCGCGAGGTGCTGCGCCGCCAGTTGCAGGACAATATCAAATTGGGTGCGGGGGGAATTCGTGAAATCGAGTTTATTGCCCAGTGTTTTCAGCTGATTCGCGGCGGTCAGGAAGTCGCTCTGCAGGTCTTAGAGTTGCAAATAGTTCTGCGCGAGTTGGCGGCGCAGCAGTATTTGCCTAGTGAGGTGGTGGCTGAGTTAATTGAGGCCTATCGCTTCTTGCGCAATACCGAGCACGCCATACAAGCCTGGCGAGACCAGCAAACCCAGCAATTGCCGCAAAGCGATGGCGAGCGTTGCGCCTTGGCATTAGCGATGGGCTTTGGCGGTGATTGGCCTGCCTTTGCGACGGCGTTAACTGAGCATAGAAACAGAGTAAGTTGTTGTTTTGCCAATGTTATTGCGCCAGTGGAAACCGAGGCCGAGCGCCCTCACCTCAGTCATCAGCGCTGGCGTTCCATGCTCGATGATCTCAATCAAGACGTGGTGCGTGCCAGCCTTGAAGAAGCGGGCTTCGACGCCGCCGAAGAGGCGGCGCGCTTATTGGTTGCCCTGTTAAAAGGCGCCAGCGTGCAGCGTATGCAGGGCCGTGGCCGCGACCGGCTCTACAGCTTGCTGCCGCTGTTATTGGAAGATATCTGTGGGGTGTCGGCGCCCACCGAAACCCTGTTGCGGCTTATCCCCTTAATCGAAGCGGTGCTGCGCCGCACCGCTTATTTGGTATTGCTCATCGAAAACCCAGGTGCCCGTGGTCGCTTGGTGGGGCTGTGTGACGCCAGTCCGTGGATTGCCCGGCAGCTCGCAGCGCACCCCGTCTTACTAGACGAGCTGCTCGACGCCAGTAGTCTGTATTCCATGCCCGATCAAGACGGCTTGACAAGCGAGTTGCGGCAGCGATTATTGCGTATCGAGCGCGACGATCTAGAGGCGCAAATGGAGGCGCTGCGCTATTTTCGCCTTGCCCATGTGCTGCGGGTTGCAGCCTCTGAAGTCACTGATAGCTTGCCTTTAATGAAAGTCAGTGATTACCTCACCGCGATTGCAGAGGTGGTTTTGGCCGCAGTGCTGGATATAGCCTGGCAAAATTTACTCGATAAGCACGGCAGCCCAGTGCCGGACGGTGATGATCGTCGCCACTTTGTGGTGCTGGGCTACGGCAAACTGGGTGGTATCGAGCTAAGTTACGGTTCAGACCTAGATTTGGTCTTTCTGCATGATTTACCGCCCGGTGCGGTTAGTGATGGCGACCGGCCGGTAGACGCCGGCACCTTTTTTACCCGCCTCGGTCAGCGCATCATCCATATTCTTACCGCCACCACGCGGCTCGGTGCTCTCTATGAGGTCGATATGCGTCTGCGGCCCTCGGGTAATTCGGGCTTATTGGTCTCGTCGTTCACGGCTTTTGGTGACTATCAGCAAAAGCAGGCATGGACCTGGGAGCACCAAGCTTTAGTGCGGGTGCGGGCGGTTGCAGGCGATGGCATTCTGGCGGAAAAATTCGCTGGTTTGCGTCGCCAAATTCTATGTAAGAACCGGCCACAGGCGGCGCTGGCAGAGGAAGTGATCGCCATGCGGCAGAAAATGCGTGAGCACTTGCTGCTTGGAGTAAATAAAAATACCGAATTTGACCTTAAACAAGGTGAGGGAGGTATCGTTGATATTGAATTTATGGTGCAATATGCCGTTTTAGCATGGTCACATCAGCACCCACCGCTTACACACTACACTGATAACATCCGCATACTGGAATCGCTGAATAATAACGGTCTGATTTCGAGAGCGGATACCCAGGCACTGATCGACGCTTACAAGGCGTTTCGAAGTCAGGCGCATCGCCTTAGCTTACAAGAGCAAAAAGGGCGGATTGCCATTGCGGCATTGGGCGCAGAGCGGAAAAATGTCAGTCGACTCTGGCAGCAACTGATGTTTTCTACCTAATATTAATTTTTTGCATGCCCGCTTTTTTTGAGGAGTAACACGCGATGTCCATGGCTGATCGTGATGGCCTGATTTGGTTTGACGGCGAAATGGTTCCTTGGCGCGATGCCAAAGTCCACGTATTAACCCACACCCTGCATTACGGAATGGGCGTGTTTGAAGGCGTGCGCGCCTATAAAACGGCTAATCGCGGCACCTGCATTTTTCGTATGCAAGAGCACACCGATCGCCTGTTCCGCTCTGCGCATATTATGCGTATGGAAATGACCGTGACCAAAGAGCAGGTCAACGAAGCCCAGCGCGCGGTGGTGCGTGAGAACGGCTTAGATGAAGCTTACCTGCGGCCAATGTGTTTTTACGGCTCCGAGGGCATGGGCCTGCGTGCCGACAACCTGAAGATGCACGTTATTGTTGCCGCTTGGGATTGGCCGAGCTATATGAGCCCAGAAGCCCGGGACAATGGCATTAAAGTACGCTGCTCTTCCTATACCCGCCATCACGTCAATATTTCGATGTGCAAAGCCAAAGCTAACGGCCACTACATCAATTCGATGCTGGCGCTACGCGAAGCGCTAGATAGCGGTTGTGAAGAGGCGCTGCTATTAGACAACGAGGGTTACGTAGCTGAAGGCAGCGGTGAGAACGTGTTCATCGTGCGCAATGGCAAGATATTCACTCCGGAGCTGACCAGCTGCTTAGATGGCATTACTCGTAATACCATCTTTGAATTTGCCAAGGAATTGGGGCTGGAAGTAGAAGAGAAACGCATTACCCGCGATGAAATCTACATCGCCGATGAAGCCTTCTTTACCGGCACCGCGGCCGAAGTACTGCCAATCCGTGAGTTGGATGGTCGAGTAATTGGCGCTGGCAAGCGCGGCCCGATCACCACCGAGCTGCAGACCATGTATTTCGACCAAGTTAAGGGTCGTCGTGAGCAGTTCCCTGAGTGGTTGTCGCCAGTTAGTTAATTGCGCTAAGCACTGAGCCCCAGTACCACGGGGCTCAGTTCGCTTTGCCAGTTATTCTTTGTAGCGGCATTCGCCGCGAATAATAATTTCATTTAGCACCGCGTATTTGTCGATCATGGTATAGCCCTTCGGGCAATATTCCTTTAGCCGTGGGTCTTGCGCTAGGTAGTATTCGGCGCGTTTTAATTGCGCTTCCTCGCTCTCCCGTTGATCTATGTTTTGGCTCTGCTGACCATTGCTGCGCTGGGTGATGGGTTTTGGCTTCTCCCTGAACAAGGGTAGGGTATAGCGGAATAAGCGAATGTCATCGCCTTTTACCGTGGTGTCGAATAAGCCGATTTCGTTTCTTTTGCCACCGCCGCTCGCGCAGCCCGTTAAGATTATTAATGCGATGACAGTAATTTTTTTATAGTGGGCTAAGGCGGTTATACGCATTGCTATTAATGTCTCTACAAAGTGTTTGTGGGCCTGCGGCGAGTGTAACATGACAAAGTCTTAATGCCAGATACCGCGACCGTGGCGCATGGCAAGTGGATTTATCGACATGCCATGGTTAGAATCCTGTTACTTACTTGCGGCATTCTTCGCAGAGCTGTTGGGCGCTGCTGGCCCCCGTGTCACTTCTTAGGCTATTTAGCAGCCGTAGTGACGGGGCTTAGAAGAATTCCTCGGTTTCATAAAAGACGAATAACAGCGACCCCGGATATGCCGTTAACACCTTCTGCGACTACTTCACCTAAATCGGCTTTTACTGCCAAAGTAATTTCGCTCAATGAGGCGCGCCCACGGCGAGCATTAAAAGTGTGCTTGCTCGGTTACCGCAGTGCGCCCTATGGCGGCGGGCAAGGTATTTATCTTAAATACCTGAGCAAAGCCTTGGTTGAGGCCGGTCATACTGTCGATGTCATCTCGGGCCAACCCTATCCGCATCTTGATCCAAGAGTAAACCTGATCAAAATGCCGGGCATGAACTTGTTTGAAACCGGACTTAGTTCGATACGCCCCCACCACCTTAGTTCACTGACTAATATCATTGAGTGGACAGGTAAGCTTAGCGGCGCTTTTTCGGAACCCTATTGCTTTGGCCGGCGGGTTGTTAAATATCTTGCTAAGCATGGTCGGCACTACGATATTATTCATGACAATCAATGTCTTAGTTACGGTATGTTAGAGCTGCAAAAGCGCGGTTTCCCGCTGGTCACCACGATTCATCACCCGATCACCAGTGACTTGCGTATTGCTTTAAATGCCGCCAAAAATTGGAAGGAGCGCCTGTTAATTAAGCGCTGGCATAGCTTTTTGATTATGCAGCGCCAAGTGGCCCGTCAACTCCATCACGTGGTTACCGTCTCCGAGCGCTCGCGCCAAGACATTGCAGCGGCCTTTGATATGCAGCCGGCAGGCATTAGCGTGGTTTTAAATGGCATTGATACTGAGGAGTTTCGTCCCTTAGCAGATGTGGTCAAAAACCCCAATAGGGTTATGGCGGCAGTCTCCTCCGATCAGCCCTTGAAGGGCATGCGCTATTTATTAGAAGGCGTGGCCAAAGTATTGCCGCAATACCCCAATCTCGAATTGCTCTTAGTGGGTACCCCCAAAGAAGACGGTGAAAGTGGCCAGTTGATAAAGCAGCTGGGCCTGAGCAAGCATATTCGCTGTGTTAGCGGTATTAGCACCGAGGATCTGGTTCGTTTTTACAATGAAGCGGCGGTGGTGATTGTGCCGTCGGTTTACGAAGGTTTTGGCCTGCCCGCAGGCGAGGCGATGGCCTGCGGCACTGCTTTAATTTCTACCGATGGCGGTGCTCTGCCCGAAGTGGTTGGCGACGCAGCGGTTCAAGTGCCCGTGCGTGACAGCGCAGCAATAGCCGAAGCGCTGCAAGCGCTGTTAGCGTCGCCCGCCAAGCGCGAACAATTAGCGGCTGCAGGGCGTCAGCGTATAGAAGAATTGTTTTGCTGGCGCCGCGCGGCCCAGCAAATGAGCAATTACTACTGCGAGGTGTTGCAACGTGAAAACCGTTGATTTCCGTCATTTCCACCTCAAGCGTGGCGATAAAGTCTTAGACCTTGGCTGTGGCGAAGGTCGTCATGTGATTTCTGCTTATGTTGAAGGTGATATCACCGCTATTGGCGTCGATTTATGTTTACAGGATTTACAAACTGCCAAAACCCGCTTTGCCGATTTTAATGAGCACAACAACGAGCACAAAGCTTTTGGCCTCGCCAATGCCGACGCCCTAAACTTGCCCTTTGCCGACAATAGCTTTGATAAGGTGATTTGCTCCGAGGTGCTTGAGCATATTCCAGATTACGAAGCGGTGCTTAAAGAGATTGAGCGAATTTTAAAGCCCGGCGGCTTGTTTTGCGCCAGTGTGCCCCGCGCGTGGCCAGAGCAAATTTGCTGGGCGCTGAGTGAGGCTTATCACAAGGTCGAGGGTGGCCATATTCGTATTTTTAAGGCCAGTCAGTTGCGCAAACAAATACAACATTTAGGGTTTCGTTTTTACCGCCGACATTGGGCACACGCCTTGCATTCCCCCTACTGGTGGTTGAAATGTGCGTTTTGGGATGGTCAAGATAGCAACCCGCTGATTAAACAATACCACCGGTTTTTGGTGTGGGATTTAATGGACAAGCCGCTCTTTACCCGCACCTTAGAGGCGAGTTTAAACCCAGTGATGGGCAAGTCGGTGGTGATGTACTTTGAAAAGGCGAGCCCTGCATGAGTGGACTGTTTTTAAGTAAAGGGCTGTTCCCGCAAGAATTCTTCCGGCCTACGGTTGAGTTTTTGGTGCGTGCCCAGCAGCCAGACGGCAGCATTCCGTGGTTTGCCGGCGGCCATGCCGACCCCTGGGATCACGTTGAATCGGCTATGGGTCTAAGTATTGGCGGAGAATTCGAGGCCGCCGAGCGCGCTTACCGCTGGCTTAAAAATACCCAGCTCGACGACGGAAGCTGGTGGGCCGCCTACCGCGATGGCGCGGTCGACAATCACGAACGCCGCGAAACAAACTTTGTCGCCTATGTCGCCACCGGTGTTTGGCAGCACTTTTTAATCAGCGAAAACCAAGCGTTTCTGCACGAGATGTGGCCCTGTGTGCAAGCGGCCATCGAGTTTGTGTTGGCCCAGCAATCCCCACACGGCGAGATAAACTGGGCGGTAAATACCGATGGCGAAGCGATGTGCGACGCTCTGATTACCGGCTGCTCCTCCATTTATAAAAGTTTGGAATGCGCGGTGAATATCTCGGTGCAAGTTGGGGCGCCGCGACCAATCTGGCGCGATGCTCGCCACGCACTGGGTGAGGCGCTGCGTAAAAAGCCCGAGCGTTTTGACCGCACTTGGGAGAGTAAGTCCCGCTATTCCATGGACTGGTTTTACCCAGTTTTAAGCGGTGTTATTCCGCCCGCCAAGGCCAGCGCCCACCTGCAAAAACGCTGGGACGAGTTTGTGGAGCAGGGCTTGGGTTGTCGCTGTGTGTCTGACCAACCCTGGGTAACGGTGGCTGAGTCCTGTGAATTGACCATGGCCCTGTTGGCGGCGGGCGACCACGCCCGCGCGGTGACGGTCTACAGCTGGCTTCACCAGTGGCGTGAGAGCAATGGCGAGTACTGGACGGGCTATCAATTTGCAGAAGATCTGCTCTGGCCAGATGAGCGCCCAACGTGGACTGCTGCGGCGATATTGCTGGCGGCAGATGCGCTAACGGAATACACCGCCGCCCACCGCTTATTCAAAGAGGTGTGCATGCTCGATGTTGATGCCGCGCATGCCCTGCCGGAGAAAAGTCGAGCGCGTTCACTGTAAACTGTTAGTGAAACTTACCGCTGTAAATCTCTTGCTTACAGCGTAAAGAGCGCCGCTATTCGGCGCGCTCTTTATCCTCATTTTCTGCCAGTTCTATGGCCAATTGCCGCGACACCGACTGCGGCGAATTGCTGTTCCGCGCCAGTAAGCGATAGGCCATCGGAATAACAAACAGGGTGAGTAAGGTCGCGCTGCTAACCCCAAACACCACCACAATACCAATCACGTAGCGGGATTCACTGCCTGCGCCAAACGACAGCAATAAGGGCACCGCACCAATCACCGTGGTAATGGCGGTCATCGCAATGGGCCGCAGGCGCTGCTGGGCAGATTGAATAATTGCAGTGTCAAAATCCAAGCCCTGATCCCGCAACTGGTTTGCAAACTCCACCAGCAAAATGCCATTTTTGGCGGCCAAGCCCACCAACATGATCAGCGCTATTTGACTGTATATATTTAAAGTTTGGCCAAATAGATACAGACCCAGCAAGGCGCCGGCAATCGCTAAGGGCACACTCAGCAGAATAATAAAGGGGTGTATAAAGCTTTCAAATTGCGCCGCCAGCACGAGGTAAACAATTAACAGCGACAGTGCAAAGGTGAAGTAAATACTGCCGCCGGCGTCGCGGTAATCCAATGATTCGCCTTTGTAATCGATTACCGCCGCGGGGATTTTTTCGGCAACAAGATTCTCGAGATACGCCAGCGCTTCGCCCAGTGAATAGCCGTCGGCTAGGTTGGCGTCGATGGTAATTGCTCGCACGCGGTTATAGCGATTGAGCACCGCCGCGTCGCCGCGCTCCTGAATACTGACTAAGTTGCCAAGCGGTATGAGCGCGTCAGTGGTGCTAGAGCGCACATAGATATTACTGAGGTCTTCGGGGCTGCGCTGGGTCTCTGGCTCGCCTTCTAAAATCACGTCGTACTCTTCACCGGCCATCATAAAGGTGGTTACTCGCCGCGAGCCGAGCAGGGTTTCTAGGCTGCGGTTGATCTCGCTGGCGTCTACACCGAGTGCCGCGGCGCGGTCGCGATTAATCGTTACCGCAAGCTGGGGCTTGGTTTCGCGGTAGTCGCTGTCGATGCCGAGCAAGCCCGGATTTTTGCGGGCCTCGGCAATAAGCTGGTCGCGCCACTGGGCGAGTTCCTGATAGTTGCTGCCGCCGAGCACAAACTCGACCGGCTTGCTAAAACCGCCGCCGAGGGATTGCGGCGTAACCGGAAAAACACTCAAACCGCTAAAGCCAGCTAGACGCTGCCTAATTTCGCCGACTACTGCCGATACCGGAGGGCGCTCTTCCCAAGGCGCGAGCACCATAATACCTACGCCTTCATTGTAGGTATCTGCGCCACCGCGACCACCTGGCGCACGGAGCAAAAAGCGCTTTATTACGCCGCTGTCGACCATCGGCATTAGTCGCGATTCGACCTCGGCCATTTGCGTGGTGGTGAAATTAAAGGAGCTGCCCTCGGGGGCGCGAATCATCATAAACACCACGCCGCGATCTTCTTTGGGCGCAAATTCGGCAGGCACTTTTTCCAAAAGAAATAGGCAGCCGCCAATGGTAATTGCCAGTAATAGGGCCGATATAAGCGGGCGCTTCATACTGCGGCCGAGCAGCTTACCGTAGCGACTTTCCATACGGTGCAACAGCGATTCAACAAAATTGGCAAGGCCGCCGTGCATGGCGTCGCGGTTTAAAACCCGCGCACAAATCACCGGCGACAGAGTTAAGGCCACCAGGCTAGAAAACATCACCGCCACCGCCATGGCAACCGCGAATTCGCCAAACAGGCGGCCAACATCGCCCTCTAAAAAACTGATTGGCACAAATACCGCCACCAGTACCGCGGTGGTGGCAATAACCGCAAAGCCAACTTGGCGACTGCCACGATAAGCCGCGACCAGTGGCGGCTCGCCATTGAGCAGACGGCGATGGATGTTTTCCAACACCACAATACTGTCGTCTACTACCAAGCCAATGGCTAATACCAGCGCCAATAAAGTCAGTAAATTAACGGTGTAACCTAGGGCGTATAACACCGTAAAGGTCGCGATCAGGGATACCGGCACGGTAATGGCCGGCACCAGCATGGCGCGAAAGTCGCCAAGAAATAAGAAAATAACGAGCACTACTAGCCCAGCGGCAATAAACAAAGTGCTATACACCTCGCTAATCGCACTGTCGATAAACACCGAGCTGTCGAAGCTGGAGTGCAGACGCACGCCTTCGGGTAAGGATTTGCGAATTACTTTGGCCTCACCGCGCACCGCCTCGGCCACCGCGAGGGTGTTAGACACACTCTGTTTAACAATGCCCACGCCCACCATGGGTACGCCATTGCCGCGAAACATATTGCGGTATTCGGCGGCGCCCAACTCTACCCGGGCGACTTCGCTAAGCCGTAGTAAATTGCCGTTGGTCTCCCTTTTTATAACAAGGTTTTCGAAGTCCTTAGGGCTGAGATAATGGCGATTAATTTTAACCACAAAGTCGCGGTCTACCGACTTGAGCGTACCGGCGGGCAGCTCGACGTTCTCGCGGCGCAAACTATTCTCTACATCGGCCACGGTGAGTTGGCGGGCGGCGAGGGCCTCGCGGTTTAACCAGATCCGCATCGCGTATTCGGGGCCACCGCTAATTCGCACTGACGCAACGCCGTCGATAACTGCAAAGCGGTCAACAATATAGCGCTGAGCGTAGTCGGCTAACTCTAGGGTGCTGTGGTTCTGAGAGGTCAGATTCATCCACATAATCACCTGTTCATCGGCGTCGGCTTTACGCACCTCGGGCGGTTCGGCCTCTTCTGGCAGGCTGGCTAGTGAGCCCGAAACGCGGTCGCGAACATCGTTGGCGGCGGCATCGATATCGCGGTTCAGTGAGAACTCAATATTGATAGAGGAAAAACCGTCGCGACTGCTGGACTCAATCGTTTCTATGCCTTCAATACCGGCTATGCGATCTTCAATCACCTGAGTAATGCGCGACTCCACCACCTCGGCAGAGGCGCCGGTGTAGACCGTGCGAATCGAGACAATGGGCGGATCGATGTCGGGGTATTCGCGCAGCGGCAAGCGCTCAAAGGCCAATAGTCCAAAGGCCAATAATAATAAGCTAATAACAACGGCAAAAACCGGCCGTTTAATGGCGGTATCAGAGAGCAGCATGGTTTATTCGCTTCCCTGTGGGGCAACAGCCATACCGGCTTGCAGATTGCCGATACCCTCATAAATTAACTGCTCACCGGCGCTCAGGCCGCTGCGAATTTCCACAAAGCCGGGTTTGCGCACCCCCAGTTCCACTTGGCGCTGCTCGGCCTTGCCATCTTTGAATACCCAAACATAATGCTGTAATTGCTCGCTGAGCAATGCCGACTCGGGAATCAGAATACCCTCGCGCTCAGACGTAATTAGCACTACCTGCATCAGCATGCCCGGCTTAAGATGGCCGTCGGGGTTGGGGATGAGCGCTCTAATTTTAAGGCTGCGCTTGATGGGGTCGATGCGGCTGTCGATGGCGGAAATACGACCGGAAAAATCCTCGTTCAGAGCGTCGCTACGCGCAATAATTTCTTGGCCCAGCGACAGTGCCTTGATGTTCAGGCTGGGAATGTAAAAGTCCAAACGCATCACCCTGAGATCATCAAGGCTGGTAATGCGGGTGCCGGGGCTGAGCAGGGCGCCGGGGCTGAGTTCGCGCAAACCGACCACGCCGCTAAAGGGCGCGCGGATGCTTCGCTCATTGAGCAGTGCAGAAATTTCAGCAATCTTGCTCTCGGCGCGCAGCTTGGAGGTTTGGCGCTGATCGTATTCGGTTTGTGCGGCAGATTGCTTGGCCAATAAGCCTTTCAGACGCTGCAACTCACGCTCGTGTTCAGCCAAATCGGCGCGGGCAGATTTAAGCTGCGCCGCCTCCTCGGCTTGCTCTAAGGTCACCAGCAAATCACCAGCCTTCACGGTTTGGCCGTCGTTAAAATGCAGGCTTTGGATTTTCTCGGTCACACTGCTGCTGATATCCACTGATTCACGGGCCAGCAAACTGCCCAAGGCCTGCAAGCGAGTTTGAATGTGTTCAGTTTTTAGTAGCTGCACCTTAACCGGTGTTGGCGGGCGAGATTTCGGGCCGGCAACGTCGGGTGCGGGCTGGCAGGCCAGTACACTCAGGCCAAGTAGACACACGGAAGAATAAGACAGAAACGATCTAAAACTATGGCTGTAGGCAACGCCGAACATCGGTGACCCTCTCCCTTTAATGGTGCGCGCGAGTGAATAAAATGCTGGAAACGGCTCAGAATGCCAAGCGGCGCATAAATCCTGCTATAGCTTGTTAATGTAACGGCTGGGGTGTTAATTTTCAAAGCTAAATAAGAACTATTTTCAATTGGCTTGGCGGCCGCATCCGCTTTCCTTCAAGGCTTACTACGCAGTCAAACTGAACTTGGTTTAGAACTTGGAGGCCACGGGTCGTCATTCTCGGCTTGATTCAGAATCTGGCGCTGCGAGGTTGCTTGGCTGCCGCCCAATGAGATACCGGATCAAGTCCGGTATGACGGATTTTTTGGGGGCGGTGCCCGGTGCCGTCATTCTGAGCTTGATTCAGAATCTGGTGCTACAAAGTTGCTTGGCTGCCGCCCAATGAGATACCGGATCAAGTCCGGTATGACGGATTTTTTGGGGCGCTGCCCCGTGCCGTCATTCTGAACTTGATTCAGAATCTGGTGCTACGAAGCTACTTGGCTGCCGCCCATTGAGATACCGGATTAAGTCCGGTATGACGGATTTTTTGGGGGCGGTGGTGCCCCCGCGCCGTCATTCTGAACTTGATTCAGAATCTGGTGCTGCGAAGTTGCTTGGCTGCCGCCCAATGAGATACCGGATCAAGTCCGGTATGACGGAGTTTTTGGGGCGCTGCCCCGTGCCGTCATTCTGAACTTGATTCAGAATCTGGTGCTACGAAGCTACTTGGCTGCCGCACATTGAGATACCGGATCAAGTCCGGTATGACGGAGTTTTTGGGGCGCTGCCCCGTGCCGTCATTCTGAACTTGATTCAGAATCTCGTGCTACAAAGCTACTTGGCTGCCGCCCAATGAGATATCGGATCAAGTCCGGTATGACGGAATTTTTGGGGGCGGTGCCCGGTGCCGTCATTCTGAACTTGATTCAGAATCTGGTGCTACAAAGTTGCTTGGCTGCCGCCCATTGAGATATCGGATTAAGTCCGGTATGACGGATTTTTTGGGGCGCTGCCCCGAGCTGTCATTCTGAACTTGATTCAGAATCTGGCGCTGCGAAGCTACTTGGCTGCCGCCCAATGAGATACCGGATCAAGTCCGGTATGACGGGTTTTTTGGGGGCGGTGGTGCCCCCGCGCCGTCATTCTGAACTTGATTCAGAATCTGGTGCTGCGAAGTTGCTTGGCTGCCGCCCATTGAGATACCGGATCAAGTTCGGTATGACGGATTTTTTGGGGCGCTGCCCCGTGCTGTCATTCTGAGCTTGATTCAGAATCTGGCGCTGCGAAGCTACTTGGCTAACAAATAATGAATTATATTGTCCTAAGTCGAGTGCTCGGCATTGAGTGCGTATTCCTTGCTCGAGCCGCAGCTCCCCCAATCCTTATTTTATAGCGTGGGGCCCAAGAGTATTTTTAGCGATGCAGGGCGATCGTGTGTTTGCCCTTAGGTGGATATCATCAAATTCTTACGTGGATAAAAAATGGTCGTTGTATTGAGAAACATCGCGATTTTCGGATTTATGATTATTGCCAGTGGCTGTACTACGGTTCAACAAAGTGACGGCGGCAATTGGCTGGGGTTTACTGAATCTGGTCTGGCGTCTTTTTATGGCGATAAATATCAAAACCGTAAGAGTGCGAGCGGCGAACGCTATCGACATGAGTTAAAAACCGCCGCGCACCGAACCCTGCCATTTGGCTCAAATGTAAAAGTAACTAATATGAGTAATAATAAAAGTGTCGTCGTGACAATAAATGATCGTGGCCCTTTTGTTAAAGGTCGAATTATTGATCTGTCAAAGTCGGCGTTTAATGCTATTGGCAACACCTCCGCCGGTTTGCTTGAGGTTGATATTGAGGTTGTGCCTTAGCAATTGATTGCAGAGCATCACTGAGTAGAGCTAGTTTCCGGTTTAGATTTGATGCCTCTGATCAGAAAGGAGGATATTAGCGCCGCGGGCACACCGAGCACAAAAAACAAATCATACATATCCCAGCCAGCGTCAACCAAGTAGCCAGCGACAACCGGCGAAGCAATTGCCCCAGTTCGGCCAATGCCGATGCCCCAGCCCAATCCAGAAGCCCGCAACTGAGTGGGGTAGCTGTTTAACGCTACTGCGTACATGCCGGTTAACGGCCCAGTTGCGCAAAAATTGATGAGAAACAGCAGGCAGTAAAGTTCAGTAATGCCGGTCGGTTTCCATGTGGCATAAATTAGGATCAGCACGCCGCCCAGAAAGGTAAGCGCCGCAATGACATGGTGTAGTTTGAGCCGCGTCGACGATAAGACACCGACAAAAATATTGCCGAATAGCCCGCCAATAGTGAATAGGGTTAGAGCATAAATCCCAGTGCTGAGTTCATAGCCCATATTAACGAATAGCTTTGGCGTCCATTTCATTAATAGGAAGATCACCCAGCTGCCAAGAAAGAAAATTAGCCAAAACCGTAAAGATATCAGCAAGTACTTGGGGCTTAATAAAACGAAAAATCCGCCTGAGGCGTTTTTTTGACTCTCGGATGGTTCTGACAATACCGTTAGCGAAGGCAGTTTGAGCTTAGCCAAGGTTTTATTGATTTTAGTTAAGCGACGGCTATTGTCGCTGGCGTGGCTTGCTAAAAACTCCAATGATTCTGGGATTAAGCTAATAACCAACACCAGTAGTACTACACCCATCAGGCCGCCAGTTAAGAACAAGCTTTGCCAAGTAGAATGCTCAAGCAACGTGGCGGCAATAGGCCCTACGGTAAGCGCGCCGCAGGCAAAGCCACTGGTGACGATAATAACCGCCATATGCTTATATTTTTCGGATGAAAATTCCGACGCAAGCGCTGCCGCCGATGCCAGCACACCGCCAATACCCAAGCCGGTGATGACGCGTAATACGATCAAATCCGCGATGCCAGAAGCTTGGGTCGTTAGCAACATTGCCGCGGCAATAGCCGATACCGAGCCGATCAGTATTTTGCGTCGCCCGTAGCGGTCACTGAGCGCTGCTAGGGCGATAGAGCCGACCATCATGCCCGCCAGCTCAGACGACAGCACCACGCCCAGTGTTTTGGCGTTTATTCCCCAAGCATCGGCAATGTGCGGCGCCGCCATAGAGATAGCCACCACATCAAAGCCGTCTGCGACATTAAGCAAAAAACAAACGCCAATGATTAGTATCTGGCGCAGTGAAATTCCGCCTTTGTCGATACGATTGCGAATTTGAGCAAGGGAGTCATTTGCGGCGATAGTGTTACTGCTTGCGTCTAGTGACATATTGTTACGATCTTATTTTGCTTATTGTATGCGCTAAAGTATCGCCTTCTATCATTACAATAGTCAACATGCGTGTTGTATTAGTGGGTTTGTGCCTGCTAGAAAGAATGGCGCGGCTCTTGTTGCCTCGAGGGGACTTAGCCATTCTGCCCCGCGCCGTCATTCTGAACTTGATTCAGAATCTGTTGCTGCGAAGTTGCTTGGCTGCCGCCCATTGAGATACCGGATCAAGTCCGGTATGACGGATTTTTTGGGGGCGCTGACTCGTGCCGTCATTCTGAACTTGATTCAGAATCTGTTGCTGCGAAGTTGCTTGGCTGCCGCCCAGTGAGATACCGGATCAAGTCCGGTATGACGGATTTTTTGGGGGCGGTGCCCCGTGCCGTCATTCTGAACTTGGCTCAGCATCTGGTTCTACAAAGCTGCTTGGCTGCCGCCCAGTGAGATACCGGATCAAGTCCGGGATGACGGATTTTTCGGGGGCGGTGGTGCCCCCGCGCCGTCATTCTGAACTTGATTCAGAATCTGGTGTTGCGAAGTTGCTCGGCTGCCGCCCAAGGAGATACCGGATCAAGTCCGGTATGACGGTTCTATAGCGTCCGCTATGACCGCAAAGGCGGCGCGGGCCTTACATCATCTCCTTCATCAGGGCTTGCAGGGCCGCTTCGCGGTCGCCGAGTAGGTCTTTGTATTGATTTAGCACATTTTGCTTTTCTTGGAGCTTGCCGATTTGCGGGCCGTAATCGCTGCTGAGCTTGGCTTTTAGCTGGTCTTCTACTTCGCCAAGCTTGGCTTTGAGTTCGGCGCCGAGGACATTGCCAAGAATACTGTCGAGGTTGGATTTGAGCTTGATGGCGGGGTCGTTGACGGTGCCGTTAACGCTCAGGTCCATTACCAGCCTGCTGACGTCTTCTAGCGCGGCGGCGAGTAGTTTGGCAGTTTTGTTGTCGGCGGCAGCGTTCGCAACCAGCAGTTTGGCTTGGTTGACTAGGCCTTTGGCTGAGCCTTTAAGGGTGTCGCCGTCGATGCCAAAGTTGGCGGTGATGTCGGCGATGCCTTTTTCAAGTTGCAGGGGCAGGTCTGGGCTTTGCGACAGCGAGACACCAGACAGTGCGAGTTGTTTTAAGGCCAAGTTGAAAACGCTTTTTAGGGTGTTGTTGCGCTGATCAAATACGCCGTCGATAACGAGCTGGGATTTCTGCTCCATGCCGCCGCGCAGGGCCATGGTGATGGGTTTGTTCCAGTAATCTTGCTGGTCGGTAACGTCGTTGATTTCACCGGAATAGGCCAGTTTTTCACCACCAATTACTTGGTAGCCGTCGATAACGATCTGGCGAATAAGCAGTTTGACAGGCAGTTCAGACGGCGCTTCAGCAGGCGCGGCGTCTTTCTCGGCCATATTGCCCATGGTTTCTTGATAGAGACTTAAGCCGCGCTGTACAAAGTTGTTCACTTCGTCGCCGAGCAAAAAGCGCAGCATGCCCTCGCTACCTTGGTCTAGGCCGTATTTAGAGAGCATGCGTTTGGACTGCTCGGCGGGTAAATTAGCTGCGCGCAGACTCAGGCTTTTCACTTCGGCGGAGTCGGTTTTTAGATCTTCGTTTAAGGTTTTAAACTGTTTGAGATCGTCTTTGATGTCGTCGCGCAATTGCTTGGCGCCGGCAATCCGCTCGATCATATTCTTTTGTTTAAGTTCCTGCCAGCGCTGCTGGTAGGCATCTAATTGCGCTTGCTCGGGCAGCTCGGTGGTTTTGCTCTGCCAGCGTTTTTCGATGTCGCTAAAGCCAGTTTGAATGGCATCGACTTCGGCTTGAATAGTGGCCTGTTCTTCGGCCAACAGTGCGCTGGGGTCGGGCAGGCTAATGCCGGGTAGGGCGCTACCGCTATCGGGTTTTGGCGGCGGCATCTTGCCATCCAAGGTGCCGGGGGTGCTGCGCTCGGTGTACATTTGCAGGCCAGACAGCAGCACCTGATCGGCAATAAATTGCATTTTTAGCAGCGCTTTACTGTCGACATCGGCAGACACGGTTTCGCTTTGCAGCAAATTGCGCATCGGCTCTTGGGGATTGGCCACGGTGAGGCCGTGCAGGGCGACATGGGTGGGGTAAAACTGAATATCGACGCTATCGACATTCACCTTCGCGCCAACTTGTTTACTGCCCTCGTGCTCAATCATAAACTTGGCGATGGGTTCGAGCGCGAACACCACGCCAATCACGACGATGGCTAGCAGGGCGATAACGCCGCGAAGTATCCATTTGAACATGTCTGTGGGTCTCCAGATTTGTCGGTGTTTATTTAGGGCCGAGCTGCGGTGTTAAGTGGCCTTGGACTGTAAATCGGCTAGTTAGTGCGCTAGATACAGAATAATAAGCCATATAAATTAAGGGTTTAGTGTAGGTGTCTGCGCCCTTAAATGATAGTCACCAACACTGCCGCCGTGGCGATAAGCGGCCAGAGCTGCGAGTCCAGTGCGTTGATTTATATTCGGCCACAGCAGGGTTTGGCGATTTTTTATGCTGTGCCACAGGTCAACGTTACCGTGGTGCTCGCTATCAATATTGAGCAGGCCGATGCCAGCTTGGTTTTGGATATGAGTGGCGATGTGCTCGCAGTGGTTTTGCAGGCTAATGACGCGGCCATCGACGGCGGCCACGCTGTTAATCGTCACAGTTTTGGCAAACAGCAGCGCAACTTTATCACCAATATTTGGCGGTGTTTGTCGCCCAGCCGGCAGCTGTAACTGCTGAGCCCCCAGGCCCTGGCAGCGCCAGTGCTGGGGCGGGGTGGCGAGGGGCAATTGATTGAGGCCAATAGCGCTGTGGGCATGGCTGATACACAGCGCGATGGTGGCGGGGGCGGTGACAAGCTTGCCATTGCGCAATTGCACCTGGCCGAATTCTAGCCGGCAGTCGCAGCGCCCACAATTCCCGTTGCGACAGCTGCGGGCCACCGGCAGGCCGGCAGCAAGGCATTGGTTTAGTAGGTTGTCGCGGTCGTTAATGTTTAGGCTGAGCGCGGTGTCAGCCACCGTTAGGCTCAGCGTGCTCATTAGCGGCTGGCCAGGTATTCCGCTTGCAGGCGCGGCACTAATTGCTGCAGGGCGAGGGCGCGGTGGCTAATTTTGTTTTTGTCGGCTTTGTTGAGTTCGGCTGAGCATAAGCCCAGCGCAGGAATTAAAAACAAGGGGTCGTAGCCAAAGCCATTGTCGCCGCGGGCTTGCTCAAGAATGCTGCCCTGCCACAGGCCTTCGCACACAATGGGCGCGGGGTCGTCGGCGTGGCGCACAAAGGCCAGCGCGCAGTGAAAGTGGGCGCCGCGCTGCGTGTTGCCGGCCAGTTCGGACAGGAGCTTGGCGTTATTATTGGCATCGTTGGCATCATTGCCCGCGTAGCGGGCGGAGTATATACCTGGCGCGCCGCCAAGGGCGTCTACACATAGGCCGGAGTCGTCGGCCAGCGCTGGGTAGCCACTTTGGCGGGCGGCATTGCGCGCCTTTAATATGGCGTTTTCTATAAAGCTCAGGCCGGTTTCCTCGGCCTCTATAACGTCGTAGTCGGCTTGGCTGCGCAGCGCTATGCCGAGCCCGCCAAGCAGGTCGTTCAGCTCCTGAAGTTTGCCGCGATTGCCGCTGGCGAGCACCACGATGTGGTTTACGGGCAGACTATTTGACACGACGGCTTTCTCCTTACTTGTCTACGTAGAGCATTTTATTAAATTGAATATCGTAGCTGGGTTTGTCGTCGACGGTGATCTGCAGGCGAAAGTCTCTGCGCTCGTCATTGCTAATGGCAAATTCGGCAATATAGTAAATCGCGTCTTGCTCAATAATCTCGCGAAACTCCAGCGGGGTGCGGTGAATAAGGTCAGACTGACTGCCGCTGGCTTGGGCGCGCAGGGCAACCGACGAGAGACCGGCTTGGCGGCGCACCGCAATATTGATTAGAAACTTGTTTTTGCCTCGCACAATGCCGTAGCTGCGCGCGATTTGGGGGCTGAGAAAACTGGTGTTTAGCACGCTAAAGTGCACCGTGTCGTCGCCGAATTTCTTGCTGGTTTCAGTCACTGGCGGAGCTTCCTGCGCTTGGGCATAAACTGCGCTGCTCAGGCTGAGCAGCAAGCCAAGACCGAAGGCGCTTAACAAGCGATATGCAAAATTCATATTCAAATACTCTATGTTAAATACTGTATTGAACGGCTCATTTACTAATGTGGTAAACCGCGGTAACGCCAAGTAAATTAGGAAAGCGATCGGCAATGCCGTTTTGATTGTTGTCGGCGCCAATCACCGCGCTATTCAGAATGCGAATATTCTTGTCGGCGCACAGCGCCTCAAAATCTTTCACCGTGCAAAAATGAATATTGGGGGTGTCGTACCAGGTGTAGGGCAAAAATTTTGACACCGGCATTTTACCGCGCTGGCCCAAATACCAGCGGCTGCGCCAGTGACCAAAATTAGGAAAGGTCACAATGCACTCGCGGCCTACACGCAGCATTTCGTCAATGACCAAATGCGGGAAACGCAGGGTTTGCAGGGCGAGGGTCATCACCACCATATCGAAGCTGTTGTCGCGAAAATTGCCCAGCCCCACGTTGAGGTCGTGTTCAATCACGTTCAGGCCCTTGGCGAGGGCGAGGGTGATATTGGCAGGGTCGATCTCTAGGCCAATTCCCGACACATTCTTTTGTTCGGCAAGGGTGGCTAATAGCGTGCCATCGCCGCAGCCGAGGTCGAGCACGCGGCTGCCTTCGTTAATCCACGGCTGAATCAGGGTGAGGTCAAAGCGCATGGCCAAGCTCCTGTTTTAGGCGTTTCATATAGGCGTGAAAGACATCCATATAGCGGGGGATCGGAATTAAAAAGGCGTCGTGGCCGTGGTCGGCTTCAATCTGGGCATAGCTCACCGATTTATTGGCGGCGACCAGCGCATCAACTATCTCCCGCGACCGGGCTGGGGCAAAGCGCCAGTCGGTGGTAAATGAGATCACCATAAACGCGCACTTGGCGTGGCTAAAGGCCTGCACTGGGTCGTCGTTATACTCTCTGGCCAAGTCGTAGTAATCCAGTGCCTTGGTCATGAGTAGGTAGGTGTTGGCGTCGAAGCTGCCAGAAAACGCCTCGCCCTGATAGCGCAAATAACTTTCTACCTCAAACTCCACATCGCTGTCTGAACCCGAGCCTAAGTTGAGGTTGCCGGTTTTAAGCTCGCGGCCAAATTTCTGTTTCATGCCGTCTTCAGACAAATAGGTAATATGGCCAACCATGCGCGCCAGCGCCAAGCCCTGACGGGGCAGGGTGTTGTGCTCCAAGTAGCGGCCTTCAAAGAAATTGGGATCTGAGGTAATCGCGCGCCGAGCAATTTCATTAAAGGCAATATTTTGGGCCGACAGCTTCATGGCCGAGGCAATCACAATACAGTGGCGCATCGCGTCGGGGTATTCTAGCGCCCAGCGCATGGCCTGCATGCCGCCAAGACTGCCGCCGATAATGGCTGCCCACTGGCTTATGCCAAAGTGCTGCATCATTAGGTATTGGCTTTCTACCCAGTCGCGACAGCGCAGCGGCGGAAAATCTGGCCCCCAGGGTTTGCCGGTGTCGGGGTTGATGGCGGTGGGGCCGGTGGAGCCATTGCAGCCGCCAATATTGTTTATGCTCAACACAAAAAATACATTGGTGTCGATGGGCTTGCCGGGGCCAATACAGCTGTCCCACCAGCCCGGTTTGCGGTCGTCGGCGTGATGAATACCCGCTGCGTGATGATGGCCGCTCAGGGCGTGGCAAATTAAAATGCCATTGGATTTGTCGGGGTTGAGGCTGCCATAGGTTTCATAAACAATATCGTGTTTCGGGAGCGCGCGGCCGCAGGCCAAGGTGAGCGGCTGATCGAAATGCAGGGTTTGGGGCACCACAATGCCGACGCTGTCATTTTGTTCTGGTGTCATTTAGACCGTTATCCTTGTTGTGCTAGCTATGCTACTACGATGTTGGCCAAGGCCTCGGGAATCGTTAGTGGCCTTTCAACTTTCAGTGTTTTTTGTCGGCTCTGGCTGCCCGCACTAAGTGTTACGCGCTGCTTGCTCACCCCAAAGGCGGCGGCCACAAAGGCAATTAAACCGGCGTTGGCCTTGCCGTCGGTGGCCGCAGCCATAATTCGAATTTTGATCCGCTCGCCGTGGCGGCCAGCAAACTCATTGGCGCTGGCCTTGGGCTGAATATGGCAGAATAAAACTAAATTTCCATCCTGCCACTGGTAGCAATCGGGCTGCGCCATGATCTGCCGCCGCTTACAGGCCCATGATCAAGGCTGGGTGCAGGCCGGCGCTGGCGGCCATGTGGCGCAGCAGCACCTCAAGCACATTAATAATTAAAAACACAAAGATTGGCGACAGATCTAGGCCGCCCATCGCGGGCAGTAATTTGCGAAATGGCGCCATCACCGGTTCGGTAATTTGATAGAGCAGGCTTGCGGCGGGGTGGCTGCCACCTTGAGAAACCCAGCTCATAATAATATTGCCGATAATCGCAAAGAAATACAGATTGAGCAGGGCGCTGCAAATGCCCAGTACCGACCAAACCAGCAGTTGGCCAATATTGGGCAGGCGACCGCCGTAAATCTGGAACAGTATGGCTATGCCTACCGCTTGCACGAGCAGCGCCAGTAATAGCGAGGCGGTATCGACCTTGCCAATGCTGGGAATAATCTTGCGCAGCGGCAGTACCAAGGGGTTGCTGACTTTTACCAAAAACTGGGAAATGGGATTGTAATAGTCGGCTCTCACCAGCTGTAAAATCATGCGCAGCAAAAACACCGCAATACCAAGACTCACAACGGTGTTGATAAGTAGCGTGCTAATTTCGTTGACCGCAGTCATTGGGGTTTACTCTCCTTCCAGTTCAATGGCGAGTTCTTCGGCACGGAGGCGGGCGCCTTCCAGTGCTTGGCTGAATAAGGCGGTTAAACCGCCGTCTTGCAATATATTGATGGCGCGCTCGGTGGTGCCCTTGGGTGAGGTCACCCGCCGGCGCAACTCTGCGGCATCAACATCACTATTTATGGCCATTTGCGCTGCGCCGAGGGCGGTTTGCAAGGTCAGCTGCTTGGCAACCTCGGGGCTCAGACCCATCTCGGTGCCGGCGGCTTGCATGGCTTCCATCACTAAAAAGAAATACGCTGGGCCGCTGCCAGAGACGGCGGTAACGGCGTCCAGCTCGTCTTCCTGTTCTACCCACAGGGCAATGCCAACCGCTTGCAAAATTTGCTCGGCGGCTTGACGCTGCTCTGCGCTCACTCTGGCGTTGGCAAACAGGCCAGTGGCGCCGCTGCGCACCAGTGCAGGGGTGTTGGGCATGCAGCGCACAATGGCGTTATTGCCGCCCAGCCAGCCGTCTAAACTGCTGCTAGTCACGCCGGCGGCAATGGTAATAAGCAGCGGCTGCTGGCTTTGCACGCTGGCGGCGATGTCGCTGGCGACCATTTTCATGATTTGGGGTTTCACCGCCAAAATTACAATATCGACGGCGGCAATTAAGGCGTGATTATCGCTGCCAGTGTGAACCGGCGCGACGTTGCGGAGTTTTTCTAAGCTTTCGGTGTTGGGATCGCTGGCCCAGATGTTGTCGGCAGCAAAGCCGCTGGCGACCAAACCACCAATAATACTGGAGGCCATATTGCCGCCGCCGATAAAGCCTATGCGCATTGTATTCTCCACCTTAATCCGTGTTTGCTGATACTCGCTGCCACACCGCGTGCGGGGCGGCAGGGTTTGTGCCGACGGCAGTATATCAGCCCTGTTTTGATACTGGCAGTGAATGCGCTGTCATTCGGGCGCTGGGCTGGCGCGGGGGCCAAAAATATCGCTGCCAATGCGCAATATAGTGGCGCCCTCGGCAATGGCGGCCTCCATATCGCCGGACATGCCCATCGACAGCGTGTCTAGTTGCGCAGCGGGGAAATGCTGGCGCAAGCTGTTTAAGAGTTTGCGCACCGCGGCAAAATTGCGGCGCTGCTGGGCGGGGTCGTCGGTGTTGGCGGGAATGGCCATTAAGCCGCGCAGTCGCAGCTGGGGTAGGCTTAGGGCGAGCTCGGCCAGTGCGGGAATGTCGGCAATACTGGCGCCGGCCTTGCTCGGCTCGTTATTGATGTTCACTTGCAGACAAATATTGAGAGGGCCAAGTGCTGGCGGGCGCTGCTCGTTGAGCCGACTGAGGATTTTGGCGCGGTCTACGCTGTGCACCCAGCTAAAGTGCTCGGCCACGGTCCGCGTTTTATTGCTCTGGATCGGGCCAATAAAATGCCAGCAAATGTTTTTATCTTGAAGTTCCGCTTGCTTGGCCACGGCCTCTTGCAGATAATTTTCGCCAATATGTTCAATTCCAGCTTTAAGTGCTGCGGCTATGTCCTCGGCACTGCGGGTTTTACTCACTGCCATCAGTGTCAGGTGCGGGGTAAGGCTGGCGGAATATTGCTGCGCGGCGGCGATACGTGCCTGAATCGCTGCTATATTAGCTATGATGGTGGTGCTTGCTGTCATATTGGATGAATCCCTTGTTGGGGAGCTGGTGTTGTCGCGGCTTGCTCGCTAAGAGTAATGCGACAAAATAAAAACATTGTGTTGTACGGCGCGGCCGTCGCATTATAAAGTTTAGACTTTGCTGTCGCCTGCCTACTATATATGCGATCTGCGTCGCGCTGCTTTGACGTGCTTGAGGAATTTCATGGATATTACCGAATTATTGGCCTTCAGCGCGAAACAAAACGCGTCTGACTTACACCTTTCGGCAGGTTTGCCACCGATGATCCGTGTGGATGGCGACGTCCGTCGCATCAATTTACCACCGCTGGAACACCGTGAAGTTCACAGCCTGATTTATGAAATCATGAACGACCGCCAGCGTCGCGATTACGAGGAGTTTCTGGAAACGGATTTCTCCTTTGATGTGCCCGGTGTGGCCCGCTTCCGTGTTAACGCCTTCAATCACAATCGCGGTGCGGGCGGTGTGTTCCGGACCATCCCCTCCAAGGTATTGTCGATGGACGACCTCGGCATGGGCCAAGTGTTTAAAGATATTTCAATGTTGCCGCGGGGCTTGGTGCTGGTGACTGGGCCGACCGGCTCAGGTAAATCGACCACCCTAGCGGCGATGATCGACTATATCAACGACAATAAATTCGATCATATTTTGACCATCGAAGATCCCATCGAATTTGTTCACGAATCAAAGAAATGCTTGATCAATCAGCGCGAAGTGCACCGTGACACTCACGGCTTTAACGAGGCCCTGCGCTCGGCGCTGCGTGAAGATCCCGACATTATTCTGGTCGGCGAATTACGTGACTTAGAAACCATTCGTCTGGCGCTGACCGCCGCCGAAACCGGCCATTTGGTGTTTGGCACCCTGCACACCACCTCTGCCGCTAAAACCATTGACCGGGTTGTGGATGTATTTCCCGGCGATGAAAAGTCTATGGTGCGCTCAATGTTGTCGGAGTCATTGCAAGGCGTTATCTCCCAAACTCTGCTCAAGCGGCCCGAGGGTGGCCGAGTAGCGGCCCATGAAATTATGATCGGTACCCCTGCGATTCGTAACCTAATTCGCGAAGACAAGGTGGCGCAGATGTACTCGGCGATTCAGTCTGGCGCGGCACTGGGTATGCAGACTATGGATCAGTGTTTGAAAACCATGTTGTCTAAGCGCCTAATTAATCGCGATGCTGCGCGTTTAAAAGCGCGCTTTCCGGAAAACTTCTAATAATGAAAATTGCGCTAAGTGCACCGGGGAATGTGTAAGTGGAAATAGAAAAGCTGCTAAAAATTATGCACGACAAAGGCGCGTCGGATTTGTTTATTTCGGCGGGGGTGGCGCCGTCTATTAAAATTAACGGTCAAATGATCCCCATGAGCAGCAATGCGCTGAGCCCTGAGCAAGCGCGGGAAGTGGTGCTGGGCGTAATGAACGACCAGCAGCGCCGCGAATTTGTGCGTGATAAAGAGTGTAATTTTGCGATTAGCTCGCGGGGCATTGGCCGTTTCCGCGTAAGCGCATTTTATCAGCGCAATCTGGTTGGCATGGTGCTGCGCCGGATCGAGACTAAGATTCCGACCAGCGATGAATTGGGGCTACCCGAAATTGTGAAAGAGCTGGCGATGACCAAGCGCGGCCTGATCGTTTTTGTTGGCGCCACAGGCACCGGTAAGTCGACCTCGCTAGCGTCAATGATCGGTCACCGCAATGAGAATTCCCGGGGCCACATCATTACGGTTGAAGACCCCATCGAATTTGTTCATCAGCATCACGGCTGCATAGTTACCCAGCGCGAAGTGGGCATCGATACCGAGTCTTTTGAGGTGGCGTTAAAAAACATGCTGCGTCAGGCGCCCGATGTCATCATGATCGGCGAGGTTCGTACCCGCGAGGCTATGGAGCAGGCAATCACCTTTGCCGAGACCGGCCACCTCTGCCTGTGTACCCTACACGCCAATAACGCCAACCAAGCATTGGACCGGATTATTCACTTCTTCCCCGCCGACCGCCATCCGCAGCTGTGGATGGATTTGTCGCTAAACCTCAAGGCAATGGTCGCACAGCAGTTAATCCCAACCCGCGATGGACAGGGCCGGCGAGCTTGTGTGGAAGTGCTTTTAAATACGCCGTTGGCTTCAGACTTGATTCGCAAGGGCGATGTGACGGGCATTAAGGACCTAATGCGCAATTCTACCGAGCAGGGCATGCAAACTTTTGATCAGGCGCTTTACGAGCTGTATCAGGCTGGTGAAATCACCTATCAAGATGCAATCGCCCACGCTGACTCGGCCAATGATCTGCGCCTGCTGATTAAACTGGGGGCCGACAATGACCCAGCAAAAATGAACTCGATTGCAGGCGGATTGCGCATGCAAGAAGACGAGACTGATAATCGCCCACACTCGGGTGGCAATACTGGGCGCCGCCGCTAGTGGTCGCCTTACGTTTAGGGGCTAAGCCTCTAAACCTCTAATCCACGCATCCAACTTTCCAAAATAATCACCGCGCTGCGGCTGTCTACGCCCTGGCCTTTAAAGTCTCGCGAGCCGCTGTCGGCGATGATGTCGCCCTTGGCTTCAAAGCTCGACAGACGCTCATCGGCAAAATGCACCGGCAGGCCAAAGCGGCCGTGCAGGCGATTGCCAAACTTGCGGGCGCGGTGCGACATTTCCGATTTGCTGCCGTCCATGTTCAGGGGCAGGCCCACCACAATGGCGTCTGGCTGCCAGATGCTGAACAACTTGTCGATCTCCTCCCAGCGCGGAATACCGTCTTTGGCGGTTACCGCAGTTTGCGCGGTAGCCGTGGCGGTTAGGGTCTGACCTACCGCGCTGCCGATCCAGCGCAGGCCGAAATCGAAGCCGATGAGGGTTTGGGGTTTGTATACCATGAAGTGCTGCTGTCCTTAGGCGTGGCCGCTGTCTGAGCCGAGTTGGGCAAAGCTGATGCCAAGTGTGGCCAGCGCGGCATCAACGCGCTTGGCTGGCGCCACGTCAAATAAGATGTCTTCGCTGGCGGGCAGAGTGAGCCAAGTATTTTCTTGAAGCTCTTCTTCTAGTTGGCCGGCCTCCCAGCCCGCGTAGCCCAGCGCAATCAAGCTTTGGCTGGGGCCGCGATTGAGGGCGATGGCCTGGAGTATATCCAGTGAGGTGGTCAGCGCAATGGTGTCAGTGACCTCGATACTGGCTTCCCACTTCTGGTGGTCGCGGCGATGCAGCACAAAACCGCGGTCGGTGTGTACCGGGCCACCGGCGAACACCGGTTCGTGATGCTCAAATATTTGGCCGTCGATATCCAGTTGCTCCAGAATTTCGTCTACCTCCATATCGATGGGGTGATTAATCACAATACCCATCGCGCCCTTGGCATCGTGCTCGCAAAGGTAGGTGATGCTATGGGTAAAAATCCCGTCTCTCAGTGCCGGCAGGGCAATGAGGAAGTGATTTTTTAATGTCGGGAAGGAGGCTTCGTTCATAAGCCAAGTATGGGTGAAGTTGGATTAAACACAAGTTCGCTAACATAAATGCTTGGCTCTGGATTACTTAGCCCTGTTTGGTTTTCAGGCCTTGGCGTTCAAAGCGCCAGGTGCGCACAATGCCCAGCCGGTTTTTGCCGTCGAGCACATCGGCGGGAATCGCCTCGTAAGGTGCGGCTTTGCGCACAATACGATGGGCCGCTTTATCCAATACGGCGCTGCCTGAGCTACTGAGAATACGCACTTCATCAATGCGGCCGTCGGGCATCAGCATTAGCAATAGCCGCAGCTCACCCTCAATGCCTTGGCGGCGCGCCTCTTCTGGGTAGTTGGCGTTGCCAACCTCCTCTACCCGTTTCTCCCAGCGGTTTAGGTAGCGGGCGTCGGCGGAGCCTTTGGTGGCCACCGAGGTAATAAATTTGGGCCGCGGCATACGCGCGTAAGCTTGATTGAGCTGGTCGAGCTGGGCTTCTAACGACGCAATGTTTTCACTTAATTCGGTGGTGTGGTCGCTGCCCTGCCATTGTTGCTGCTGTAATACCATGCGGGTGGTGTTGGCGGCGGTAGTGCGCGAGCTTGGCGCGGTGGTGCTCAAGGCGGGCGCTGGCGCAGTTTGCGGGGTGTTTTTGGCGAGTTTCAGGGCGTTCTCGCTGGGTGTGGTGTCGTGAAATGCGCTGTCGGACTTGCTGCGCAGCTCGGCTTTTTGGTCGAGGGTACCGCTGCCTATCTGGTCGTATTGGGCGAGGTAGTCGGCCTCAACCGGCGCCTCATTGCTGCGGTATTGTGCGAGGGTGATCTCTAGGCTGGGCAGCTTGATGCGGGCAGTTTCTGGCGCAAAATTAATGCCTAGAATCACCGCCAAATGCATGGCGGCGGCAAGCACAATAATAAAGCCGAGGCGCTCTGGGGGGCGCTGTTCCTCGGCAAAGACCAAGCTGCTGCTCACGATAGGCGATCCGCTGCAGCGAGTTTGGCGGCAATGCAATCCATCAGTTGGCCGCCGATATCGGTGCCGAATTGATCGTCAATCTCGCGAATACAGGTGGGGCTGGTCACGTTGATTTCGGTGAGGGACTGACCAATCACGTCCAAGCCTACGAACAATAGGCCCTTGGCTCGCACCACGGGGCCAATTTCGGCGGCAATGCGGCGGTCGCTGTCGCTCAGTGGCTGGGCGCGGCCGGTGCCACCGGCAGCCAAATTGCCCCGAGTTTCGCCCTTGGCGGGAATGCGCGCCAAGCAATAGGGCACGGCTTCGCCGTCAATGAGCAAAATGCGTTTGTCGCCATCGCTAATTTCTGGCACGTAGACTTGGGCCATAATCGTAGTTTGGCCGTGGTTGGTGAGGGTTTCTAAAATTACCCCAACATTGGCGTCGTCGGACCGCAGCCGGAATATGGAGCTTCCGCCCATGCCGTCGAGGGGCTTCATAATTACATCGCCGTGTTCGGCGTGAAAGGCGCGCAGACGGGCTTGATCGCGGCTAACGAGGTGAACTGGGCCGAGCTGCGGAAATTGCAGGGCAAATAGCTTTTCATTGCAGTCGCGCAGACTCTGGGGTTTGTTCACCACCCAGGCGCCTTGGCTTTCGGCCAACTCGAGAATGTGCGTGGCGTAGAGAAATTCGTTGTCGAACGGCGGGTCTTTGCGCATTAAGATTACGTCGAGTTCGCCGAGGCTGATGTCTTCGCGGTCGCCAAGCTCGTAGAAGTGGGCGGGATCTTTAAATACTTTTAGGGCGTGGGTGCCCGCGCGCGCCTGACCATTACTCACGTATAAGTCGTTGAGGGTGATGTAGTAAATTTGCCAGTCCCGCGCGGCAGCGGCCCACAGCATGGCCAAGGTAGAGTCTTTTTTGTACTTAATATGCTCAATGGGGTCCATCACCACGCCTAGGCGAATAGTCATTTTGTTACCTATGTCGAAAACTTCGAGGAAAAGGGTTTCTTCTACAGTGCTACTAGGCTAATAATTAGCCCCCACAGAATACCGTTAAAATACCGCATTATTGTAAGTTCAGGCAATTTTGCTTGCTCGGCAACTGCTTAGGCAATGGTGTCGAACTGTATTCCGTGTAAAAATCGAACCAGTGTGCACTTGTATAAGGGAATGTTAGTGCGTAAACAGAAACCTGAAAAAGGTTCGCATTACCTATGGACATCAACTTTTCTAGTTTAAAGGTTATGATTATCGATGACAGCAAGACTATTCGTCGAACCACAGAAACCCTGCTCGCTAAAGAAGGGTGTACGGTGGTCACCGCGATAGATGGTTTTGATGCCTTGGCAAAAATAGCTGATACCAAGCCTGATATTATTTTTGTCGATATTATGATGCCGCGCTTAGACGGCTACCAAACCTGCGCCTTAATTAAAAATAATAGTGAATTTAAGTCAACGCCGGTAATTATGCTGTCCAGTAAAGATGGATTATTCGATAAAGCAAAAGGCCGTATTGTCGGTTCGGATCAGTATCTGACCAAACCGTTCAGTAAGGGTGAATTGCTAGAGGCAATCCAAACCCATGTACAGATTGCGCAAGCGCAATAATAGTCAGAGTTCTTACCGCCCACCAAGCCGCGAAATTAAAAGCGGTATGGGGCGGTGTTATATGCCGTTTTATTCGGCGGCATTCGCGAGGGAAGCACCATGCCACGGGTTTTAATTGTCGACGATTCGCCGACGGAAATTTTTAAAATATCAAAAATACTCAGCAAGAGCGGCTATGAAGTAATAACGGCCGAAAGCGGTGAACAGGGCATTGCCCTTGTTCGTCAGGAAAAGCCCGATGTGGTGTTGATGGACATTGTTATGCCTGGGCTCAACGGATTTCAAGCCACCCGGCAGCTGAGCCGAGACCCAGAGACCAGCGGCATTCCGGTGATTATTGTCACCACCAAAGATCAGGAAACCGATCGTCTGTGGGGCCAGCGCCAAGGCGCAAAAGGTTATTTGACCAAACCGGTAGACAGCAAAAGTCTACTCAAGGCGATTGATGCTGTACTTACGTAAGCGCGCTATTAACCACGGTGAGCTCTAGCATGGCTGATACCTCGTCATTCGATTATCTACTGGAATTGTCCCAGCGCTGTCGGGCGCAAATTAGCGGGCTGCCCAGCGCCCGCGACAAAGTGGTGAAAAGCTGGAGCGGGGTGGGGTTTTTGGTCGGTGGCCATTACTGCGTAACGGCGATGGATGATATTGCCGAAGTCCTTACCGAGCCCGCTGCCACTCGCTTGCCTGGCGTAAAAAATTGGGTGCGCGGGGTGGCCAATGTGCGCGGCCGCCTGCTGCCGCTTATCGACTTAACCGTGTTTCTCGGTGAGGTGCGCACCACCGAACAGCGCCAGCGCCGGGTGCTAGTCGTTGAGCAAGGCGATATTTATATTGGCCTGATTGTTGACGACGTATTTGGTATGCAACATTTCTCGGTAGATAGTTATAGCCGCAATACCGCCGCAAGCGGTCACAGCTTGGCAAGCTATGTGCAAGGCAGCTATTTACAAAATGATCGTTCTTGGGCCTTGTTCAGGCCGAATCAACTTATAAATGACAGCAATTTTTATACGGTTGCTGCGTAAGCGCGGTAATTCAAACTATACGCTTAACCACTGGGAGTTGGGGTAGATGAAAGCAGGAAATCAAGGCGCGATGGCACGACTGCGAACCAGTCGTGCGGTCAGTGTACTGGTCTTATTCATTTTAATTGGATTCGTTGGTGCGGGTGTTAACACCTTTGTGGTGTTGCGGGATGCCGATTACGATCAACGCTACCTAGAATTAACCAGTGAAATGCGTCTATACGCCCAGCAGCTTACCAACTACGCCCGTCAGGCGTCACTGGGCGACACCAATCAGTTTGACTCCATCGCCCGCGCTCAGCGCAATTTTGAGTCGGCGCGCAGTCAATTGGTCGATGGCACTAAAAAACTGCCGTCACCCGCCGCCATGCTGGGTTCAGACGTAGACGAACTCAATCGCCTGTGGGCTGAGGTCGGCAGCGCTGCCGACACCATCGTCGGCAACAAAGAGCGAATTGTCTTCCTGTTCGAAGTTGCCGAAAAACTGGATCTTCTGCTGCCCCAGCTGCAAGACAACAATAGCAAACTGGTTGACCTGCTACTTAAAAGTGGCGCCTCTGCCCAGCAAATGGTGATTGCCCAGCGTCAGTCCTGGCTGGCCGAGCGCATCGCCCGCAATATAGACAAAATGCTTGGCGCCACATCTGAAGCCAAACAAGCCGCCGCGCAGTTTAGGTTAGATGCCACTGAGTTTGCCGCTGTACTGCAGGGCATGCTCGAGGGCAATAGTGGTATTGGCGTCGACAAGGTTAACAACAAAGACGCGCGGGCATTACTCGGTGGAATGTTGGCTGGCTTCCAGCAGGTTAGCGGCTCAATGACCGAGGTCTTTAAGGTTTCGCCAGAGCTGTTGAAATCCTCGGAAGCAGCGGCGTTGATAGCCGCTACCGCGCCGCAAATTACCCAAGTAACTAGTAATCTATCTTCTTCTATCGCCAAGCTCGACGAGCAGCGGCCCCTGTCGGTGGCCACGGCAACGATGTTTGTGGCCCTAATTTTGGCCTGCTTAGCGTTGTTGGCCTGGCAGTCTATGCGCGGTACTCGTCTGCGTTTGCGGGAGACCGCTGACGCCAATGAGCGCAACCAAACGGCAATTTTGCGTTTGCTTGATGAGCTCGCCGACCTCGCCGACGGTGATTTGACGACCTCGGCAACGGTAACGGAAGACTTCACCGGCGCCATCGCCGACTCGATAAACTACACCATCGACCAATTGCGGGTACTGGTGTCGCAGATTAACGAAACCGCAGTACAGGTTTCCTCGGCGGCGCAGAACTCCCAGTCTACCGCTCTAAACTTGGCGCAGGCATCCGAGAGTCAAGCCAAGGAAATTGCCGGCGCCTCGGCGGCGATTACCGAAATGGCCTTAACCATCGACCGCGTATCGTCCAACGCCCGCGAGTCTGCGGCGGTGGCCCAGCGCTCGGTAGCAATCGCCAACACTGGCGCCGAAGTGGTACAGAACACCATCAAGGGCATGGATAATATCCGCGAACAGATTCAGGAAACCTCCAAGCGTATTAAACGTCTGGGTGAGTCGAGCCAGGAAATCGGCGACATCGTATCCTTGATTAACGACATTGCCGACCAGACCAATATTCTGGCACTTAACGCCGCCATTCAGGCATCGATGGCGGGCGATGCTGGTCGTGGTTTCGCGGTTGTTGCAGATGAGGTTCAGCGCCTTGCAGAGCGCTCGTCGGGCGCGACCAAGCAGATTGAAGCACTGGTTAAAACAATTCAGTCCGACACCAACGAAGCGGTTATCTCCATGGAGCAAACCACCTCTGAAGTGGTGCGCGGAGCGCGCTTGGCCCAAGACGCGGGTGCGGCGCTAAGCCAGATTGAGGCGGTATCGCAAGAACTGGCCGAGCTGATTGAAAACATCTCTAGCGCGGCTGCCGATCAGGCAACGTCGGCTGGGCAGATTTCATCCACCATGCGGGTTATTCAAGAAATTACCTCGCAAACCTCGGCGGGATCTACCGAAACAGCTCGCTCGATTGGGGCGCTGGCTGAAATGACCAACGATTTGCGCAGCTCGGTGGCCGGTTTTACTTTGCCAGAGCAACAGGCTTAAGCCCTTTGGCCGCCGCAAAGTTAGGAAAGCCGAACTATGTACAGTTTTGCTATGGCGGTGGCCAGCCGGTGAATTGGCCCATCGGGATCAGATGGGCACAGAAATCCAGAGTTGAATTACATGACTGATCGCCGAGATTATATCGCGCTGGAGTGGGTTGCCGGAGAAATTACGGAATCCCTCGACCAGTGTGTATCGCTATTAAATAGTGTGCTGCTGAGTGGGAATCAAGACTCCCTCGCGCGCGCGGCGGCGCTCCTGCATCAAGTGCAGGGCAGTCTACGCATGGTCGAGTTCAGCGGCCCGGCGCTGCTGCTGGAAGAAATGGAAGCGGCGCTATTATTACTGCTCGACGGCGGCATGCCCGAGTCGCATGCAAATGTGGTGCAGGCGGTGCTGTCCAGCGCCGAAGAGCTACCCGCGTATTTACAGCGCTTGAGCGATTCCCGCCGAGAATTACCAGCTTCATTAATCATTATTTTTAATGATCTGCGCGCGGCGATGGGCCAGCCACTGCTGTCATCATCTGCGCTTTTTAATCCCCTGCTTGATGCCGACACTGATGTTGGCGAGCTTAGCCCAGTGCAGGCTGAGGCCACCTTCTTAGAGTTGGCGGCCAAACTTTTAAAGATGTACCAAATCGCCATGGCCGGCTATTTGCGCGGTGGCGACGACGCTCAGAATTTAGTCTATCTGGCTAAGGTTTGCGGCCGCTCGGCCAAGCTTTGCTCGGGGCGCGAGCAGCAAATTTTGTGGCGGGCGGCGCTGGCATTAATCGAAGGGCTGGCCAACGATTCCATCGCCATGCACTTTGCAGTGCAAAACCTTTTAAAGCGTTTAGAAGGCGAGCTGGCGATGTTTGCCGAGCTGGGTTCGTCGGCCTGCGAGCGGGCGGTGTCAAAATCGCTGCTTAAAGATATTTTGTTTTATGTGGCGAGCAGCACTGCGTCGTCGCGTTATATCAGTGCCGCAATGGAGCGCCATGCGCTTAAGGGTATTTTCAGCGATTTAGGTGCCAGCAGTCAGTCGGCGCTAAATTCTGGTGAAGTATTTGCCAGCGAGACGCGGGCGGTAGTTGAGCGCGAATTGCGCAGCTTGGCCGATTTACTTAACGGCTCCGCCGACCTTGTTGAGGTGCGCCAGCGCTGCAAACAATTAGGCGATACCCTAGCGGTGCTGGGCTTGGTCGAGCCGCTGTACTCACTGCGCGCAGTTGCCGAGGTATTAGACACCGGCCTAAGTGTAGGCGGCAATCAAACCCTAGCAAACGCCCTGCAGCGCCTGGCCGAACGTCTGGCGCTTAAGCCTGCTGAGCCAATGCCAGACGAGGAGCTTATTGAACCCGAGTTGGCGGATGACACCCAGCTGGTGGTGGAAGAAAGCCGCAAGGTGTTGTTTGAGGCCCAAGATGCCATCGTGGTTTATGTGGCCGAGCAGTGGCAGCGCGATTATTTAGACGCTGTGCCGTTGCGGTTACAGGAGTTGGCGGTGGCCTTGGCGAGAAGTGATTTTGCCGAGTCTGCCGGCGTTGTTGAAAGCTGCGCCGACTACATCAGCAATGAAATATTGGCTGGCGACGCCGCGCCTGAGTGGCAGATGCTCGACGCCCTCGCAGATGCCTTAACGGCGGTAGATTACTATTTAGAGCGCAGCGCCAAAGGGCGGCATTACGCCGATCAGGGTTTATTAGCTGGTGCCCAGGCTGGCGTGGCACGCTTGGGTTACCCCGTTGCCGACGAACAGAATATTGAACCGTCGGCAACGGTAATACCTTGGCCGACGGCCAAGTCGATATCCGCTGTGCCAGAGGCGCCCAGCGAGCTTGAAACGGAAGCCGCCACCAGTGGCGAAAGCATTGTTGAGCTCGACCCAGACATTCTTGAGGTGTTTCTGGAAGAGGCCGACGAAGTCTTGGCGCAGCTGCATGAAACCCTGCCTCAGTGGTGGACCAACTTCAGTTCCGAATCGCATCTGACCACGGTGCGCCGCGCCTTTCACACCTTAAAGGGCAGTGGCCGCATGGTTGGCGCCAGCCAATTGGCGGAGTTGGCGTGGTCGATAGAGGCGATGCTGAACAAGGTGGTTGATGGCCGCTTTGTCATTGACGAAGCGCGTTTGCAGTTGATTGATTTGGTGATCGATTTATTGCCGAGTATGACCGCTGGGCTTGCCGATGGCCGCGAAGTGCCGACGACCGGCAGCAAGGGTGCGCTAGGCGTTGCTGATTTGATGGCGCAGGCGACGGCGCTCACCGAGGCCCAGTCGCCGAAACTTAGCTCCGGCGACGACGATGGTCTAACCGCGGTTTTTGTTGGCGAAGCCGACACCCATTTGCGGGTGCTCGAAGATTATCTCGAGGCCATCGACAGCTATCCGGTGCGCTTAAGCGACGACATTCAGCGCGCTCTGCACACCTTAAAAGGCTCATCGAAGATGGCCGAGGTTGGGCCAATTGCCCAGCTGATAACACCGTTAGAAGGTTTGGTTAAAGAGCTGCGCTCGATGCGGGTCGCCGCCGAAGCGCGCCTTATTGCGCTGATGTCAGACGTGGTGCGCCAGGTGCGCAGCATGATCGACGCCTTGGCCGCGGCGGCGGATACTGAGCTACAAACGCCCAAAGAACTGGTGGCGCGGATTAATGCGCTGGCAGTGCAGCTGATTCATGAGGCGGAGTTCTCCTCTGACCGCGACAGTCGCGGCGAGCTGGCGCCGGGCGCCCTCGACGCCTTTTTAGCGGTGAACAGCGACAGCATTCAGGCGCTGAGTGATGTGCTTAACTCAAGCGACAATATCAGCGCGGCAGAGTTAATCGATTGCGCGCCAGTGATGGGCGTGTTTGCCCAACGCGCCGAAGAGATTAATTGCGAGCCTGTTGCCGAGCTCGCTCAGGCGATGCAAGTACTGCTGGGTCACGCTCAAGATCCTGTGTCGGCCAATTTCATTGTCTTGATTAACGACGCCCTAGATCAGCTAATGGATTATTTAAACCGTTTGGCGGGTGAGCAAACGGTGTTAGAAAATTCGGCTCTGATCGACAAAATGCGCGATTTTGACGTTAGCGCGCAGCCACCTCTTGCAGAGCTTGAAGAGCACGACGCCGAGTTTGATCTGCCATCGCCACCGGCGGAAAATGCCGTCGCCGACGTTGCGCCGCCAGAGATTATTACGAGCACGGCGCCGAGTTACTCAGCAGATGATATTGATCCCGAGATTATCGAAATTTTCATGGAAGAGGCTCATGATCTGCTCGAGAGCATGGACGAGTCGATTCATCGCTTTTCCGAAAACCGCGAAGACCAGCGCCAGCTTGATGATATTCAGCGTCACTTGCACACCCTTAAGGGCGGTGCGCGACTATCGGGCATGACGGCGCTTGGCGATCTTAGCCACGAATTTGAAACCGCGATTGCCACTGCGCTAACGGCGGGAAGCACCAATAGCGACGCGTTTTACAATAGCCTGCAAGACTTCCAAGATCGCTTGGTGAGCCATGTTGCGGAGTTAGAAGCGTCTACCGCTGAGCTTGCGCCGCAAATTGAATCCCCTGCGGCCGAGGGCGCTAGCCACGTTAGCGAGCAAGATAGCGAGCCGGTCAGCGACGAAGAAGTGCTGAATCGCGTTGCCGGTTTATTGCCGGCTCAGTCTGGCGGTCGCAGCCCCGAGTTTGTCGACGAGCCGGCGAATGGCTTAGCCGCCGCTGGTGCGCGCGGGCCCCAAGAAATGATCAAGGTGCCCTCGCCGCTGCTGGAGCGCTTGATTAATCTCGCCGGTGAAACCTCGATTGCCCGTGGCCGGGTTGAAGAGCAAGTGAGCGAGATTCACTTCTCACTAGAAGAGATGGAAATCACCGTTGAGCGCCTGCAGGAGCAGGTGCGACGCTTGGATCTGGAAACCGAGGCGCAGATTATTTTCCGTCAAGAGCAGGTCGAGAGCGAAGGCGCCGACGGTTTCGACCCGCTGGAATTTGACCGTTATTCTCAGCTCCAGCAATTGTCCCGCTCGCTGCTGGAGTCGGCCTCGGATCTCACCGATTTGCGCGGCACCTTGGTAGAAAAAAGCCGCGACATGGAAACCCTGCTGGTGCAGCAATCGCGGGTTAATACCGAGCTGCAAGAGGGCTTGATGCGCTCGCAGATGGTGCACTTTGCGCGCATGGTGCCGCGTCTGCGCCGCGGGGTGCGGCAGCTGGGCGCCGAGCTCGACAAGCCCGTCGATTTTAAAGTGTATAACGCCGATGGCGAGATGGACCGCCGGGTGCTAGAGCGGATTATTCCCGCCCTTGAGCATATGCTGCGCAACGCGGTCGACCACGGTATTGAGTCGCCGGCCGAGCGTCGCGCTGCCGGTAAGCCCGATGTCGGCGAAATTACCATGCGCTTTGATCGCCAAGGCGGCGACGTGGTGATTGTAATCAGCGACGACGGCGCCGGTATCAATTTAGACGCGGTGCGCACCAAGGCCGAGGGTTTAGGCTTGATTAACGCCGACGCTGAACTCAGTGAGCGCCAGCTGCTGGAATATATCTTTCACGCCGGTTTTAGTACCGCCAGCAATGTTACCCAGATCTCCGGGCGCGGGGTGGGTATGGATGTGGTGCGCAGCGAAATCAAACAGCTGGGCGGCGCCATTGATATTCAAACCACCCGTGGCCAGGGCTCGCGCTTTGAAATTCGCCTGCCCTTTACGGTATCGGTAAACCGCGCCTTAATGGTCAGTGTGGGCGGCGAAATATTTGCAGTGCCCCTCAATAATATCGAAGGTATTGTGCGGGTTAGCCCCTACGAGCTGGATGTCTATTACCAAGATGGCGGCCCAGATTTTGAGTACGCGGGCCAGGAATATAAATTGCGCTATTTGGGGCATTTGCTGGGCATCTCCCGCGCGCCGCATTTAGAAGGTCAGGTAGAACCGCGCCCAGTTCTGTTAATTCGCAATGCCGAGCCGGGCACTGCGGTGCAGGTCGATTCCCTGCTGGGCTCCCGTGAGGTCGTGGTAAAAACCCTTGGCCCGCAGTTTGCCGCGGTGCCGGGTTTGTCTGGGGCAACCGTATTGGGCGACGGCAGCGTGGTAGTGATTTTAGATATGTTGGCCAGTATTCGCGCCGATACCGCGCGGCAATTGCTGGCGGATAAATCTGAGCAGCCGCAGCACATAGAGAAAGAAAACACGCGCTTGGTGATGGTGGTCGACGACTCAGTAACGGTACGCAAAGTAACCTCGCGGCTGCTGGCTCGCCAGCATATGGAAGTGGCGCTGGCCCGCGATGGCCTCGATGCGGTGAATCAGTTACAAGACAGCGAGCGCCTCCCCGACGTTATTTTGCTGGATATTGAAATGCCGCGCATGGACGGTTTTGAGGTGGTGAGTCGGGTGCGCAGCAATCCGCGTTTAAAGGATATTCCGATTATTATGATTAGCTCGCGCACCGGCCAAAAACACCGCCAGCGCGCCTTTGCCCTTGGCGTTCACAATTTCCTTGGTAAACCCTATCAGGAAATACAGCTGCTAAAAGCAATCGATGATGTGACCTCGGCGGTGGAGAGCGAATGAAAAGGCTAGAGAGTCAATCATCAGTATTGGCCAATATTGTATTGCCCTTGGTCGATGGCGCACTGCTGGTACCCAATGCCACCGTGGCCGAGATAACGATAGCCGGGCGACTTAACTCGGCCATTTCCTCGCCGTTTTTGCTAGGCACATTGTCGTGGCGAAATCAGGATATTCCGGTATTTAGCTTTGAGGGCCTGCGCGATGGCGCGCTGCCAGCGGGTATTGAGATTCGTCATGTTGCGGTGCTCCACGGAATTGGCCACCGCGATGCACTGCCGTTTTTTGCGGTGGCGCTGAGTGGTATGCCCCGTATTGAACGTTTAATTAGTGCCGATTTAGAACCCGTCGAAGCGCCACCTCACGCGCTGATTCACAGCGTGGTCAGCGTGCAGGAACAGCCGCTGCTGATTCCCAATTGGGATTATATGGAGCGCCAAATTATCGCGGGCTTAGCGGCATTCTGAATCGAGTTCAGCATCACAGTCCCATAGGTCACACCCGTCAAAATATTTCGTCATACCGGACTTTAAAAAAACGTCATACCGGACTTGATCGGGTATCTCGCTGGGCGGCAGCCATGGAACTTCGTAGCGCCAGATTCTGAATCAAGTTCAGAATGACGGCCTCTCCCGTCATACCGGACTTGATCCGGTATCTCACCGGGCGGCACCCATGGAGCTTCGTAGTGCCAGATTCTGAATCAAGTTCAGAATGACGAGGTAGGGCGTTCAGAATGACGAGGTAGGGCGTCCATAGTGATGGCCTTATGTCGTGTGCCACGGACTGCAATATTTCGTCATACCGGACTTGATCCGGTATCTCGCTAGGCGGCACCAGTGGAGCTTCGTAGTGCCAGATTCTGAATCAAGTTCAGAATGACGAGGTAGGGCGTTCAGAGTGACGGACTCTGCTGTCATGACGGCCGCAATATTTCGTCATACCGGCCCCCGAGCCGGTATCTGGTGGGGCAACCGTGAACGAGTTCAGAATGACAATCCCATGCGTCCTACCCGCCCCAACACTCCGTCATACCGGACTTGATCCGGTATCTCATCGGGCGGGAGCCATGGAGCTTCGTAGTGCCAGATTCTGAATCGAGTTCAGAATGACGAGGTAGGGCGTTCAGAATGACGAGGTAGGGCGTCCATAGTGATGGCCTTATGTCATGTGGCACGGACTGCAATACCCCGTCATACCGGACTTGATTCGGTATCTCGCTGGGCGGCAGCCATGGAACTTCGTAGCACCAGATTCTGAATCAAGTTCAGAATGACGGCCTCTCCTGTCATACCGGACTTGATCCGGTATCTCATCGGGCGGGAGCCATGGAGCTTCGTAGTGCCAGATTCTGAATCAAGTTCAGAATGACGAGGTAAGGCGTTCAGAATGACGGGCGCAATATTTCGTCATACCGGCCCCCGAGCCGGTATCTGGTGGGGTATCCGTGAATGAATTCAGAACGACAGTCCTATACGTCATACCCGCCCCAACATTTCGTCATACCGGACTTGATCCGTTATCTCGCTGGGCGGCACCAGTGGAGCTTCGTAGTGCCAGATTCTGAATCGAGTTCAGAATGACGAGGTGGGGCGTTCAGAATGACGAGGTGGGGCGTTCAGAATGACGAGGTAGGGTGTTCTGAATGACGAGGTGGGGCGTTCAGAATGGCGAGGTAGGGCGCTCAGGATGACGAGATAAGGCGTTCAGATGACGGCCTCGCTGGTTTAAGGGCCTGGCGTAGATTACGTATTTAAATGGCCTAGGCGCCCATATCGCCCCAGCGGTATTGCAAGATACTAATGGCGGCAATGGGCGCGGTTTCGGTGCGTAGTACTCGTGGTCCCAGTTGTAGCGCTGCGAAACCCTGCCGTAAACAGTCTGCGATTTCACTGTCGCTTAGGCCGCCTTCGGGGCCGACTAACAGCGCCACATCCGTGGCGTGATCAGCGGCAATACTGCCTGCTACCGCCGGGCACAGCACCAGCTTTACCGGCGCGCTTAAGTCTTGGCGCCACTGGGCGAGGGGCTGGGCAGGATTGATAGCGACCAAATCATTGCGCCCGCACTGCTCGCAGGCGCTGATCATAATTTGCTGCCAGTGCCGCTGTTTTTTCTCTAGGCGCTCGCCACTGAGCTTAACGTCTACCCGCTCGGTAAACAGTGGTGTAATGGCGGTAACGCCCAGTTCGGTGGCTTTTTGAATAACCCAGTCAAAGCGATCGCCTTTGGATAGGCCAATGCCGAGTTCAATTTTTAGCGGCGAGACCGTCTGTGATTGCAGGGGGGCACCATCGACTTCGCAACTAACACTGCGCTTGGACGCCTCGGTGATGGTCGCCGCGTAGGCGTTACCGTCGCCATTAAATAGCACCAACTCGCGGCCGGCGCGCATCCGCAATACTTGGCCAATATAGTGGGCGGCGCGCTCATCTAAGTTGAGCTCGCCGCCAGACAAGGGCTGATCTACATAAACGCGGGGCACTCGCATTTTAATTTAGCGCCTTAATAAAGGCTTTGGAGTTGCGCTGAAAATTATAGAGCTGCTTTTTGGCGGGTGGCAGGTCGTCAATTTTAGACTCTACATAACCCTGCTCCTGAAACCAGTGGGCAGTTTGGGTGGTGAGCACAAACACCGAGTCTAAACCTTGGTGGCGGGCTTCTTTTTCGAGCAGCTCTAATAAGCGCTCGGCGCGGTCGGCGCCTCGGTAGTCGGGATGGGTGGCCACGCAGGCAATTTCGCCGCTGCGTTGTTCGGGATAGGGATAGAGCGCCGCGCAGGCGACTACCATGCCGTCGCGCACCAAAATTTTGAAATGGTTTATTTCGTTTTCTAGCAATTCTCGCGAGCGTTTTAACAGCACGCCCTTGGCCTCTAGCGGCTCGATGATCGCAAGCAGGCCGCCAACGTCGTCGATATTGGCGGTCATAAACTGCTCGTAATGCTCTTGGGTTACCAAAGTGCCAGCGCCGTCGCGGGTAAACAATTCCTGCAGCAGGGCGCCGTCTTGCTGGAACGACACCATATGGCAGCGATTGATGCCAATATCGCCAGCCTCGACCACCGCTTGCACAATGCTGTCGTGCTTCAGCTCGGGCTGCTTGAGCAGCTCGCTGTCGACATCGCGGTATTCGCACTGGCGAATTAATTGGCCGTCGCTGTCGAGCAAACCGGCATCACAGGTGAATAAAATCAGCTTGTCGGCCTTGAGCGCAGCGGCGGTGTGCACGGCCACGTCCTCGGCGGTGAGGTTAAACACCTCGCCAGTGGGCGAATAGCCAATGGGCGACAGAATCACAATATGCTGATTATTTAATTGCTGCTGCAGCGCGGCGGCGTCCACTTTGCGGACGATGCCGGTGTGCCGTAAATCAACGCCATCAACCACGCCAATAGGGCGGGCGGTAACATAGTTGCCCGAGCACACCCTAATAGCCGCGCCATGCATGGGCGAGTTGGCCACCCCCATCGACAGCAGGGCTTCAATATGGGCGCGCAAGGTGCCGGCGGCGTCGGTAACGCAGCGCAGCTCAATATCGTCAGTAACCCGCAAATCATTGTGATAGCGGCTTTCAATGCCTGCGTCTTTAACCCGCTGCTCAATTTGCGGGCGGGCGCCGTGAACCAGAATCAGGCGCACACCAAGACTGTTGAGCAGGGCGATGTCGTGCACAATATTGGCAAAATTGGGGTGCGCCACCGCTTCGCCGCCAAACATCAATACAAAGGTTTTGCCGCGATGGGCATTGATGTAGGGCGCAGAGTTGCGGAACCATTTTACGTAATCGGTTTGTGCAGACATGGCAAGGCCGTGTGTTATGGCTGGTGGCTTTATTTTCTTTGTAATGTCATAGGCTTACAAGGCATTTTTGCACTCGCCACGCAGTTGCCTAATTTAGTGGCGGCGACGCACAGCCCAGAGCGCAAAAATAATAGCGCGGGTTTGCAATTAATTGGTGACACAGTGGCATGTTTGGCGCTACAAAGGCGCTTTTTTTGGGGAGCAGTCAGTGACGGCGGAATTACTCGTAGCGGTGCCAGATGCCGAGCTGATTTTTGACCAAATCGCCGATGCCTTAGTCGAAACTGGCTATGTGGTGTTGCCCATTGCGCTGCCGCCGAGCATCGCCGAGGCACTGTTTCTGCGAATTGCCTCCTTTGAAGATGAGGTCTTTCAAGCGGCGGGGGTGGGCCGCGCCGACGAATTTCAGCTCAATCCCTTTGTGCGCAAAGACGAGATTCGCTGGCTTAGCCAGCAAGACCCAGTCGAGGCCAGTTACCTGGCGTGGATGGAACAGCTGCGCCTAGGCTTAAACCGCCGCTTGTTTATGGGTTTATTCGACTACGAAGCGCATTTCTCACGCTATACCGAAGGCGCGTTTTACAAAAAACACGTCGATGCGTTTAAGGGCCGTACCAATAGGGTCTTGTCCACGGTGTTTTATTTAAACCCCGGCTGGGCCTTGGCCGATGGCGGTCAGTTGCTAGTGTATGCCGATGAACAGAGCTCTGATCCAGAAGTGCTAAGCACCCCCATCGCCAAAATAGCGCCGCTTATGGGCAGCTTGGTGGTGTTTCTCAGCGATCGCTTTCCCCACGAAGTAACCGCTGCCAGTCGCCTGCGTTACAGCATTGCCGGTTGGTTTCGGGTTAATGGCAGCCTAGGCCAGCAAATAGATCCGCCGCGATAAATAGTGTTATAAACGGCGCAGCAAGCCCAAAGTATTTACCCTAGCGATCTCTTCAAACAGCCCAGACGCCAAAGCCAGTTTGTAAATAGCGTAGGGCGCCTGGCCACCTTCCTCTGGCGCGGGGAATAAATCGTGAATCGCCAATATGCCACCCTTCATTATGTGGGTAGCCCAGCAGCGGTAGTCGCAAAGCGCAGCGTCGAGGCTGTGGCCGCCGTCGATAAATACCATCGCCAGCGGTGTTTGCCAGTGGCGGGCGCTAACTTCGGAAGTCGCAACCAATGGCACCACGGTGTCTTCCAATCCAGCGCGGCGAATATTGCGGCGAAACTCCTTAAACGTATCGAAGCGGGCCTCGCTGGCATCGTAAAGTTCTGGGTCGTGAAACATCTCGCCAACTTGATGTTCTTCAGAGCCAATGTGGTGATCCACCGCATACACCACCCCCTGCTTTTGCTGGCAGGCGATGCCCAAATAAATGGTCGATTTACCGCAGTAACTTCCCACCTCTAACACCGGGCCGCGCTCGGCCACACTCAGTGCGTAGTCATATAGCGCCTGGGCCTCGTCCTCGGCCAAAAAGCCTTTGATGCTGCTCATATCTATAGGTAGTGGAACAGGGAGTGCGACGGGGGGTGCAATGCTCATGGTCTACTCTGCGTGGCTTTGAGGGAGTTGATAATCACGCCAAATTCGGTGTGGCAGCGCTTTAACGGTAGCGAACCTTAGCCAAAATCAGCCAGCCGAGCAACTTACCATCTTGTCAGCTTGGCAATGCTGCGATTACCACAGCAATGGTGTATGTTGCTGATGTCATGAACAATCTAATCACAATAACTGAATAACAGAGGGTGGCGTAATGCTCAAATTATACGGATTTGCAGTGAGTAATTATTTCAATATGGTAAAACACGCCATATTGCACAAAGGCCTAGAATTTGAAGAAATCACCACCTTTCCCAGTATGGACCCCGCATTCAACAACAAAAGCCCCATGGGCAAAGTGCCGTGTATAGAAACCGAACAAGGCTGCTTAACAGAAACCAGCGTAATTCTTAATTACCTAGAAGCGACTTACCCAGCAAAACCCCTGTTGCCGGCAGATGCCTTTCAGCGCGCCAAAATAAATGAAATCATGAAAGTGGCCGAACTCTACATAGAACTTCCCGCCCGCCGCCTATTCCCAGAAGTGCTCGCCGGTAAAACAGTAAGCGACGACATAAAAGCCGAATCTCGCGAAACCCTAAAAAAAGGCTGCAAGGCGCTAGCCGCACTAATCCACCTACCGAACAGCAAATACCTAGCTGGCAATGAAATCACCATCGCCGACATAGTAGTGCGCTACGCCCTAATCACCGGCGGCCTCTGCGCCCAACAAATCTACCAATGGGACCTAATAAACGAAATACCAGGCCTAGCCGACTGGAATAAACACATGGCCGAAATGGACATCTCCAAGCAACTAGACAAAGCCAACCAAGAAGGCATGGCCGCGTTTTTACAAGCGGTGAAGGCGAAATAGGAAAGGCTACATTCTTCTGGAAAGCCGTCATGTCGGACGTTTTTAAAACGTCATACCGGCTCCAACATTCCGTCATACCCGGCTTTAAAAAACGTCATACCGGACTTGATCCGGTATCTCACCGGGCGGCACCTATGGAGCTTCGTAGCACCAGATTCTGAATCAAGTTCAGAATGACGGGGTGGGGTGCTCAGAATGACGAGGTGGGGCGTTCAGAATGACGGGCGCAGTATTTCGTCATACCGGCCCCCGAGCCGGTATCTGGTGGGGTAACCGTGAATGAATTCAGAACGACAGTCCCATGCGTCCTGCCGGCCCCAACACTCCGTCATACCGGACTTGATCCGGTATCTCACTGGGCAGCACCCATGGAGCTTCCTAGCACCAGATTCTGAATCAAGTTCAGAATGACGGGTGCAATATTTCGTCATACCGGCCCCCGAGCCGGTATCTGGTGGGGCAACCGTGAACGAGTTCAGAATGACAATCCCACGCTCCCTGCCGGCCCCAACACTCCGTCATACCGGACTTGATCCGGTATCTCACCGAGCGGCACCCATGGAGCTTCGTAGCGCCAGATTCTGAATCAAGTTCAGAATGACGAGGTGGGGCGTTCAGAGTGACGGGCGCAACATCCCGTCATACCGGACTTTAAAAAAACGTCATACCGGACTTGATCCGGTATCTCACTGGGCAGCACCCATGGAGCTTCCTAGCACCAGATTCTGAATCAAGTTCAGAATGACGAGGTGGGGCGTTCAGAGTGGCGAGGGCAATATTTCGTCATACCGGCCCCCGAGCCGGTATCTGGTGGGGCAACCGTGAACGAGTTCAGAATGACAATCCCATGCGTCCTACCCGCCCCAACACTCCGTCATACCGGACTTGATCCGGTATCTCACCGGGCGGCAGCCATGGAACTTCGTAGCACCAGATTCTGAATCAAGTTCAGAATGACGGGGTGGGGCGTTCAGAGTGACGGGGGCAATATTTCGTCATACCGGACTAGATCCGGTATCTCACCGAGCGGCACCAATGGAGCTTCGTAGCACCAGATTCTGAATCAAGTTCAGAATGACTACGTAGGGGGTTCAGACACGACTGCGTAGGGGCTCAGAGTGACTGCGCAGGGAGCTCTGAAAATATCGTCATACCGGACTTGATCCGGTATCTCATCGGGCGGCACCCATGGAGCTTCGTAGCACCAGATTCTGAATCAAGTTCAGAATGACGAGGTGGGGTGCTCAGAATGACGGGGCAATATTTCGTCATACCGGCCCCCGAGCCGGTATCTGGTGGGGCAACCGTGAACGAGTTCAGAATGACAATCCCATGCGTCCTGCCGGCCCCAACATTCCGTCATACCGGACTTGATCCGGTATCTCACCGGGCGGCAGCCATGGAACTTCGTAGCACCAGATTCTGAATCAAGTTCAGAATGATGGGGTGGGGCGTTCAGAGTGACGGGCGCAGTATTTCGTCATACCGGCCCCCGAGCGGTAACCGTGAATGAATTCAGAACGACAGTCCCATACGTCCTGCCGGCCCCAACACTCCGTCATACCGGACTTGATCCGGTATCTCATCGGGCGGCACCCATGGAGCTTCGTAGCACCAGATTCTGAATCAAGTTCAGAATGACGAGGTAGGGCGTTCAGAGTGACGGGGGCAATATTTCGTCATACCGGCCCCCGAGCCGGTATCTGGTGGGGCAACCGTGAACGAGTTCAGAATGACAATCCCATGCGTCAACCGGCTTCAACATTCCGTCATACCGGACTAGATCCGGTATCTCACCGAGCGGCACCCATGGAGCTTCGTAGCACCAGATTCTGAATCAAGTTTAGAATGACGAGGTGGGGTGCTCAGAATGACGGGGTAGGGCGTTGATAATGACGGCCTTAGTAGGGTATTCAGAATTGACCCTGCCTAAAACAAAAAACGGGAGGCCTACACTAGCGTCTCCCGTCTCCCGTCAAGCATCCAGCGTCTTTTAGCTCTTATCAGATTTATACTCGTACTGGTAATAGCCGTAACCATAGCCGTAACCATAGCCATAACCCGAGGCGCGGCGTTCTACAGCATTTAGTACTACGCCTTTAACGGTTATGCCATTTTGCTCAAAGCGTTGTTTCGTAACCTCTAGCTCTTTAACAGGGTTTAGGCCAAAGCGGGCAACTAGCATGGTAACGCCACATTGGCGGCCAATAATTGCGGCGTCGGTTACGGCCATAATCGGTGGGGTATCAACAATAACTAGGTCGTACTCACCGCTCACGGTGTTTAGTAATTCAGTTAGGCCTTTACTCATCAATAGTTCTGATGGGTTTGGCGGTATCGCGCCTCTTGGCAGCACAAAGAGCTCACCAATTTTTGTGGGCTTTATCGCGTCTTTTAGCTGCACTCGTTTACTCAAAACATCGGATACGCCATTTTCTGGCCCCATATCAAACATCTTGTGCATATAGCCTTTACGCAAATCCATGTCGATTAGCAGCACGCGCTGGCCAGCCTGGGCAATAACCGCCGCCAAGTTACCCGACACAAACGACTTACCCACATTGGGGCTGGGGCCAGAGATCATCATAATATTGTTGCTGGCTTCCAGCATGGCAAAGTGCAAGCTGGTACGCAGGCTGCGCAGTGCCTCTATAGTAATGTCGGTTGGGTTGCGCTGGGCCAGCAATACAGTGGGGTGCTGATTGCGCATTTTACGCAGCTGCCGAGCTGAACGGCGGCTGCCAAAATCTAATTTGCGTTGCTCGTCAGACAGGGGAATAGACGCATATACCGGCAGGCCAATGGCCTCTAAATCGTCTGGGCTTTCTATACCGCGATTAAGGGCAGAGCGCAGTAATACCAAAGCTACCGCTAAGAAGCCGCCCAGCAATGTCGCAATCACCACAATAAGCGCTTTTTTGGGCTTAACGGGTTCTTCAATATTTACAGCGGCATCGTCAATAATACGCACATTGCCTACGGTGCCGGCCCGCACAATATCCAGCTCTTGGATGTTGTTAAGCATTTGGGTGTAAATTTCGGTGCCTACTTCTAAGTCGCGCTTCAGCCCCAATAACTCTTGCTGGGTTGCTGGCAGGCCTTTTATACGCTCATTAAACTCAGTTTTGCGGGCGGCTTGCTCCGCCATTTGCTCCCGCCAAGCTTGATAGGCAGGGTGGTCGCGGGTGTATTTGCGGTCGAGTTCGGCTTGCTGTAATTGCAATTCCGCAATACCAGATTCAATATCGACCACCTGCTCAAGCAGGGCCTCGGCTTCGGCGCTGATATTTACCGAGCCAACCTTAACTTGGTAGGCATTAAACTTTTGCTCGGCCTCTTCAAGATCCTTTTTAATGCTGGGCAACTGCTCCCGCAAAAAATCCAAGCTTTTGGCCGCTTCGGCTGATTGGCGCTCTACGTTCTGGCGCAGATATGTACTGGCAATAACATTTAAGATTTCTTCGGCGCGATCAGGGTTGGTGTCTTCTAATGACAGCGCCAATATGCCGGAATCTTTACCCCGCTCTGAGGCGCCAACGGTTTCTTGCAAGCCAATAATAGCGCTCAAGCGACGCAGGCGAGTAATAGCAAACTCGGTGCCCTCACGGGCATGTAGGCTCGGAATATAAAGCTCATAACCTTCTGCGCTTACTAACTTGCCAATCTCGCCGCTCAGCAAGGCATCGCCATCGGGCGATAACAGGGTGAAGCTATTTTCGCTACCCGTAACCAGCGTGTGTTCTTTGTTGAAAAGTGTGGCGGGCACCTCAAAGCGAGTAACTTTAACGCTTTCGCCGCCCCAGGCGTAAGAGCCAAAGCCCAATAGCGGGGTGTTCAGCTCACCTTCTTCGCCAGCAAAACGGCGCGCCACGGCGCGGCCGATAACTGGAAAATAATGAGGTTCTACTAGAATGTCTAAATCGAGATTGTCTACCGCGGTGCCAATCACCTTGCGGCTTTTAAGCAGCTCAATTTCGGTGATGGCCGCAGACTCGCCACCAAACATTTCGGTTACATCGCTCATGCCCGGCAAGCCTGGCGACTTTTCCTCTACCTGCACTATGGCATTGGCGCGATACACCGGCGAGGCGAGCAAAGCGTAGGCAACGCCAATCACCATAAACACCGCAGTTATCCCCGCAATAAGAAATTTTTGATCCCATAGGCTGGCAAAAAGGGCCAGTAAATCTATTTCGTCATCTTGGGCTGCTTGTCGCGGGGCGGGGCTGCTGGCTGTGTTAGCGGTCATAAACTTGAGTACCAAAAATAAAAATCTGGGTGTACTGCCTGCACATTAAGTTGCAGGCAAAAATTATTCTCTGTTGCTAGCTTGGGCAAAAGTAAACTTACCTAGCTTCTATATCTCCGATTCTGTCAGTAGCAAGAATAGACGGCAGCAACTGGCTTAAAAAGCGGTTCCAGCGGGTAATTGGCGCTGGTGATACATACACCACATCGCGCGCTTCTAGCGGAAAGCGGTCTGCCAGCATAAAACCAACTGCCGAGCTGGCGTTTAAATGGTAAACCGTGGCGCGGTAAACTGGTTGGCCAGCGGCGTCGCGGCTAACGCCAGTATTGCGTAGCACATAAATACCTCGGCCATCTGCGCGGTTCTCGTTAATACCGTTGGCGGTCGCTAAGGCCTCTGCGAGGCTCGTGCCGTTGCGCGACATGGCCACGCTTTGGGGGCGGTTAACCTCACCGAGCACAAAGATCTTTTCAGCATCGTTGCGTGGCACATGAATTAAATCGCCGTCTTGCAGTAACAGGTTTTGCGACCACTGACCGTTTTCATATAAAGAGCGTAGTGAAATTTGCTGAGTGCTGCCGTTACGGGTCAGGGTAATTTCACCCCAAGACGCGGTATCTGTCAGCCCACCTTGCTGCTCAATGGCGTCGAGCAGGGTAACGGGGTTGTTGGTAATGGGCACTACGCCGGGTAATTTTACCGAGCCACTCAGATAGGCCTTCTGGCTCTTAAACGAAGCAACCCGCACATCAATCTGAGGGCGTTTAATCACTGACCCCAAGCGATTTTGCAGTAATACCTGCACTTCGCTAGTGGTTAAACCAGACACCGCCAAGTCGCCAGCATAGGGGTAAAACACCGAACCATCGGCCTTCACCACATTGCCGCCTTCCTCTGCGCTGCGAAATGAACCAGAGGGTATGGTCAGCTCTGGGTGCTCCCACACCGTAATGGTTAATACATCGCCAGGGCCAATTCGGTACTCATAGCCAGTTAATGCTTCTTTAAGTGCCTCGTTAGGCTGGGGTAGCGCGGGGCTGGCACTGCTTAAATGGCTAAGCACCGTGGCATTAATGGGGATGTAAGCAATTTCGGTAGTGGCAGGTGAATATTCTTCTGGGGTGTCGTCAAACCAGGCCGAATTCCATCGGCTCATATTACTGCCCGGTACCACCGTACAAGCAGACGTTGCGGCAATACAGGCTAAAATTAGCGAGGTTTTAAATACATTCATGCAGAGTTTCCCTAGCTGCGTATGTGTAATCCGGTCACAAATGAATGACCCGTATAGTAAATGAAAGCGGGCAGTGCGCATATATCACGATGGCTGTCTAACGAGCGCGCCACATTTTGGTGCGCCGGTGCAAGCGCCAAAAGGCCCATGCCCAGAAAGTGGCCAATGATACCAGCTTCTATAGCAGGCGCCAGCGCCAGTCCGCTTTCTGCGCCATAATGCCCTTACTGGTCGTGGGGCAATAAAAGCACAAATTAGGCCACAAGAGCAGCAGCGAAGCGAACACGTTGATAAATTAATCAAAAAATTGCGACAAACAGCACCTTGCGGCAGAGATTCACGAAACTGTAGTCATTCATGTCCACAATGCACCTCCATAAGCCTCGGCGCCTAAGGCCATACCGACTAAATTAGAACGTAATACCGGCCTAAAACAGTACGTAATACCGGCCTGAATAGTACGTCATACCGGACCTGATCCGGTATCGGGTGGGCATGGCAGAGCCTTTAAAAATGCCGTCATACCGGACTTGATCCGGTATCTGGTGGGAGTAGCAGAGCACTTAAATAGTATCGGCATGCTGAACTCGATTCAGCATCTCGTGGGGCGGCACCCATGGCGCTTCGTAGAGCCAGATTCTGAATCTAGTTCAGAATGACGACTTCATACGTCATACCAGCCCCCGAGCCGTTATCGGGTGGGCATAGCAGGGCCTTTAAAAATGCAGTCATACCGGACTTGATCCGGTATCTGGTGGGAGTAGCAGAGCACTTAAATAGTATCGTCATGCTGAACTTGATTCAGCATCTCGTCGGGCGGCACCCATGGGGCTTCGTAGAGCCAGATTCTGAATCAAGTTCAGAATGACGGGCGCAATATTTCGTCATACCGGCCCCCGAGCCGGTATCTCGTGGGCATAGCAGAGGCTTAAAAATTTCGTCATACCGGACTTGATCCGGTATCTGGTGGGCGTAGCAGAGCCCTTAAATAGGTATCGTCATGCTGAACTCGATTCAGCATCTGGTGGGGGAGTCACAAGCGGCTTAACCGAGCTACTGACCGCAACATCAACATATGGAAATCGTTATAACAGCCAAAACCTGTATATAATGCACTAAAAATTGAACACATTAATGGTTTCGCCTTAAACGCTGCTTAAGCTTCGGAGTTTGCTCGCAACCCGAGCCGAAACAGTAAAAGAGGTTGTAGCATAAAGTTGGCTCACAAATTGCTGTTACCCAAAGCACAATGAATACGCTTAAAAACTAGCCATGTTGCCACCGCGAGTCAAATCACTGGCAAATACAGCAAACACCCCTAAAGCGGAGTAATTACATGCATTTGCACTTGGTTTTTGCACTGAATTGGCTCAGAATTGCGCGCTTAACTGGCGCACGTGCATTTTTTGGTGCAAAGCGCCAAAGAGCAGCTAGACTTTAATCCCCGCATTAAAATGTATTGTTCTTTGTGGCGATGCAGTCCAGCGGTTAGCAAAAAATAACATCTACAGAGCGTTGCCAAAGGATTGCCAGCTTCCGAGATGAAATTAATTATTGAAAAGATGAATTCCTAAGCGAGGGAATTGCTGTGAATACTGAAAGAGTGAATATGACCGCCAACCTGCCCCACGCAGGTTTTATTCGTCAGCATCACTCCATGTTAATGGCGGTACATCAATTAACCGATGTATTGCTAATCTGGGGTATATTGGCGCTATTCGTAAACCTAGCTGGCTACGGCTGGGCAGTCTGCTACCAAGTTGCCGCCTTCGTTAGCTCTATTTGCTACCATATCTTCGCCCATAAAAATGGTCTCTACTTCTCTTGGCGTGGGCAATCACTTTTCACCGAAGTAAAAACCGTTGTAACCACCTGGCTAATCGTATTGGGTGCACTACTAACGGTTGTATTCCTATTTGAATTAAATGAATCCTATGGCGGCGGGGTAATGGTCGCTTGGGCGCTTGCTGTGCCCGTTGCAATAAGCCTTTATCGCGTATCTGCCCGTATCGTCCTCAGAGAAATGCGCCGCACTGGCGTAAACACTCGCAAAGTAGCTATTGTTGGTGCAAAAGAGCCAGGCCTTACCTTGGCCAGAAGTATTTTACAAAGCTCGTGGATGGGTATGGACATTGCTGGCTTTTTTGATAACCGAGTAATCGTTGGCGCTAAGCCCTTAGATGGTGAAAACCTTCAGGTACTTGGTGACATCGAATTTCTAAAGGCTCAGGCTCGCGCAGGCGAATTCGACGACATTTATATCGCGCTACCAATGCGCGAAGAAGAAACCATCAAAGACTTGGTGGAATACCTTGCCAATAGCTCTTGCTGTGTTCATATAGTGCCAGACGTATTCACCTTTAAAATGCTAAACGCTCGCAGCCGAGAAATTGGCGGCTTACCCGTAGTAAGTGTTTACGACACCCCCTTCGATTCCTTCGACGCGGTAATTAAGCGCTTAGAAGACGTCATATTAAGCTCAATGATTCTCTGCCTAATTGCGGTGCCAATGCTGTTTATTGCGGCAGCCGTTAAATTTACATCTAAAGGCCCTGCCATTTTCAAGCAGCGCCGCTACGGAATAAACGGCGAAGAAATAATGGTGTGGAAGTTTCGCTCTATGACCACCTGCGATAATGGTGATGTGGTTGTGCAGGCTACCAAGGGTGATATGCGTATTACTAAGCTGGGTTCTTTTTTACGTAAAACTTCTTTAGACGAGTTGCCGCAATTTATAAATGTACTGCAAGGCAAAATGAGTATTGTTGGCCCGCGTCCACACGCAGTTGCCCACAACGAGCTGTACCGCGACAAAATTAGCGGTTATATGCAGCGTCATTTAGTGAAGCCTGGTATCACTGGCTGGGCTCAGGTAAACGGATGGCGTGGTGAAACAGATACAATCCGCAAAATGGAAAAGCGGATTGAATTTGATCTGTACTATATTCGGAATTGGTCAATCTGGCTTGACTTGAAGATTGTATTGGTGACTTTTTTCAAAGGTTTTTATGGTTGTTCCGCATATTAAATTCTAATTGCAGTGAATAAAACTTGTGCCCGACAAGGGGTGAGGTTTGTCTTGGTGAAAAAAACTAATGTTAAAGATCTTGCTTCGTGTTTGTAGCGATTTTCATTTCACGGAAATACTAAAAGGTGCATTCTCCGCGCTAACGATAAAGATATTTAGCGCTGGTTTGGCTTTTGGGTTGAGTTTACTACTTGCAAGATTGCTTGGTGCAAGCGGAGTGGGTATTTATTACCTTGCGTTGTCAGTGGTAGTGCTGGCATCGGTAGTTGCTCGAATGGGCTTAAGTTTAACATTACTACGATTTTCAGCCGCAGCTGTAGCGGAGAAAAATTGGGCTGAGCTTAATGGAGTTTATTGGAAGTGCTTGTATGTGGTTGTGCCGCTTTCATTAACTGTTACTGCGTTATTATTGCTTGTCTCAAAGTTGCTTTCACAGAAAGTCTTTGGTGAGCCCGCGATTGAGCGTGTACTCAATGTCATGGCGTTTTCTATATTGCCTATGTCTTTGGCTGTTATTCATGCTGAGCTCATTAGGGGATTTAAAAAAATAGCCTCATCGCTATTTGTCTTGGGTATTGTATTACCATTTACCAATTGTTTGGCTATGTGGTTTTTGATTCCCCGGCTAGGGCAGGTAGGGGCGGCGTGGGCATATTTCTTGGCAACGGTTTGTGCTTCTTTGTTTGCGATTATCGTGTCTATGAAATACACAAGTAAATCTAGGGGGATTGGTGGGGTATTTTCATGGCGCAAGTTGCTGGAAAGTGCTGTGCCCAACTATATTACGAATCTCATTCAGCAGGGAATTTTACTTAGTCTGCCTGTAATCCTTCTCGGATATTACGCTAGTTCTCAAGAAGTGGGGGTGTACTCTATTTGTGTGCGTATTGCGTCACTCGTCAGTTTTGTGTTGGTTGCGGTGAATAGCATCTCTGGCCCAAAGATATCGGCGCTATTTAAGCAGGGTAATATTAAACAATTGGAGAGAGTCGTTCAGCAAAGCACCGCCTTAATGACGGTTAGCGGTTTGGTAGTCGTATTGCCGATACTACTCTGGCCAAGGTATGTGTTGAGCATGTTTGGTGAGGATTTTACATATGGCTCATTGGTTTTGTTGGTTTTGGCCATGGGACAGTTAATTAATGTAATGTTTGGCTCTGTAGGCTTGTTGCTAACGATGACCGGACATGAGCGGCAACAGAGAAATAGCATTGCTATTTCTTCTGTAATATTAATAGTTACTATGCCAATTAGTATTGTTGAATTTGGCGTGCTCGGTGCGGCCTTATCTACAGTTTTATCGGGCTTTATATTTAATGCTTGTACATTTTACCTTGCACAAAAAAGATTAGGAGTGACATCTATAGGGTTTAAGTTTATATGAATTCAATTATATATCGCTTAGTTCATGGTGTTCACTCAAAAATAACATCCCTAATCGGGAAAATAATATATGGACAGTTCATCAAATGTGGCCCGAATACAACGTTAGGATCGAGGCTAGTTGTGAAGCCATTTTGGGGCAACATGAAAAAATGTAACCTTCAGTTTAAGGTTGTTTTGAAAGGAAGAAATAAAATCGGCCATGGAACTGTATTTCAAGGAAGTGGAAATATAATTTTTGGCGAGGGTACTTTTTGTGGAGAGTACTGTGTGTTTGGGTGTAATCAATCTATTTTAATAGGTGAGAATGTTATGATCGCTCCGGCCGTCACAATCCGTGATAGCGATCATGTCTTTGTAAATACTGATATTCCTATGGTCAAGCAGGGTATTTCCGTCGATCCAGTTAGGATTATGAATGATGTCTGGATTGCGCATGGTGCGGTAATTTTGAAAGGTGTAACGATAGGTGAGGGGGCAATAGTCGCCGCAGGCGCGGTAGTCACTATTGACGTCGAGCCGTATACCATAGTGGGTGGTATTCCAGCAAAAAAAATTAGTCAGCGATCGAAGCCCAAATGAAGTACATTTTGTCAGTTGGTTTTGAAGTGAGTATTTGTGTATGAGGGTGAGAGTTGGCTTCGGCCCTAGGCTGCTGCTATTTATATGCCTATTACTTAATACGCAGATATTTAGCTCTTACGGGGCTAATCGGTTGGGCGTCAATGGCGCACAGGAAGTTTTTTTTGCGATTCTAATAATATTTTCCGGGCTTTATCTAATTAGTAAAAAGGGAAATGTTCTGCTTTTAGAGTTTGCGGTGTTCGCGATACCTTTTGCTATGTTATTACTCTCGGCCTTATTGGCCGAATTCCGTTACGGGCAGCCAGTCATATACGGCATAGCTGAGTTCAGGAGAGTATTGGCAATATTAATCTTTTTTCCATTGATACATGGTCTTAAAGTTGGCTATGTAACTAAGGGCGATATATTAAAATGGCTGAAATTGATTGCCATAGTTTTGGGGGTTTTAAATGTTTTTGTTGGTGCATCGGGCGGCTTAGAATTAAGTCAAGATAGCTTTGAGCGAGTAGGCATCGGCCAGCATTTTGTTGCGCTAGGTGCAATATTGTTTTTTTTCGACTGGATCTCTGGTAGGGAAAAATCTGCATTAGCGTCATACTTTTTTTTACTTATAGTACTGTTGTTAGTCATACAAACTAGGCAGATCGTAATTGCTACAATTATAGCATCTTTGTTCTTGATGGAGATTCGGGGAAAATCGACGGTATTTTTTGCTGTGCTGATTATAATTTTCCTCATTTCGTTAAGTTTCGAGTCAGTAAGTTCTAGCCTCGCGTCGCGTATACCGCGAGTAACGGAGTTAATTAATGGTAGTGATGAGTTGTCTGATTCGGCGCGAGGGAATGCCGTTAGAGCAATATTTCAGGTGTTTAAAGAATCGGGTTGGGCGCTCGGATATGGTGGTTTGTACGTAAATTGGAATGATGGCTTTAAATACTATTTCGGACCTAATTTTATACTAGCAGATGTCGGCTTGCTTGGGTCTGTGTTTCGTTTTGGGTTTGCTGGAGTATTAATTTTTCTTGGTTATCTGTATTTTCAGGTGAAGTATATCCGATCAATTTCAGATCGTGCGGTTAAAAGAATTTGCATAGCAGTTTTCATTCAGTTGCTTGTTATGTCTCCTGTTGCGTCAATACTAGATTATCGTGGGCATGTTGCAGGTGTGCTGTTGGCACTTTCATGCTCGCTTCGTAAGCGAGATAGCTTGTCTGGCGGCCAGTCGGGTTTGCAGAGAGAGCTGTAGGGGTGGTTACACGTGTCGGTATATAGTGAGAAAAAATTAGATTTTCTGGTCATTGGTGCCCAAAAAAGCGGGACAACCACGTTGTTTAAATTGTTAGAGCAGAACTCAAATATATATATGCCATCAGGAAAAGAAGTGCCGTTTATTCTAGATGATGAGCTTTTCTCCAAGGGGTTGGGTTTTAATTTAGATTTGTTTTTTTCAAAAGGTAATCCTAGTACGCGTTGGGGCACTGTGACTCCGCATTATCTCAGTGACCCTCGGTCCGCCAATCGAATATATGAGATGTTGCCTAGTATAAAACTTATCGTGATATTAAGGGATCCGATTGAGAGGGCTTTATCCCATTATAAAATGTCAGTTCGAAGAGGCCTAGAAACGCGTTCATTTGTAGATGCTATAAGTGTGGCGATGGAGTCTTCAGAAGTAAATAAGGCTCGATCCTTAAATATTGGGCCCGACGCTGAGTCCCAAACTTACTTAGTATGGGGGGAGTACGGTCGATTGCTGAGAAAATTTCTCGATCTTTTTCCAAGAGAACAATTATTGGTGCTCTTTTCTAAAGATCTAGAATTATATCCAGAGCAGGTTCTGAGTAAAGCCTTCAATTTCCTCGGTGTCGAGAATGTTAAAATTAAAGATCCCGAGAAACGTTATAATGCAGGTGGCGGAAATAAATTGTTGTCGTATATTAGAGCTATTAGGTACTTGCCATTTGCAAGATTGATATGGCGGAAAATTCACCCCAATACTCGGAGCGCGCTTTTTCTTTGGTTAAATGAACTAGGTGGGAGAAAGGAGGCTGGCCAGGGGCGTGAGCTAGATAACTTAGAGCTCGTTGAAAAAATGCGAAACTACTATCATGAAGATGCTGAATTGCTTTCTAAGCTTATCGGTGAGGAACTGCCTTGGCTGATGTCGGTATGCGAGGAGAAAAAATGAAACAGTTGATGCCTAACTTTTTTGTTGTGGGTGCTCCCAAAGCTGGTACAACGTCGCTATATGGCTATCTGAGATTGCATCCAGACGTATATTTACCCGATACCAAAGAGCTCCATTATTTTTCACATCAAGAACTCCTGGAGCACGATAAGGGTCCCGGGGATAAAAGTGCATTACAAGATATTTGTCGTTCTATGTATGAGTACAAAAGTCATTATCGTTCAAACAAAGTATACAAGTCGGTCGGCGACATATCTCCATCTTACTTGTTTTATCACGGGGCCGCTGCAGAAATATCTGCGATTTGTCCGAGTGCAAAAATTATTATTATGTTGCGCAATCCGGCGGAAAAAGCGTACTCACAGTACTGTCATTTAGTTAGAAGTGGTAGAGAGGTATTGACCTTTCGCGATGGTTTAGAAAGTGAAGGTGATAGGGTGCGCGCTAAATGGAATGATATGTGGCATTACGTAAGTGGCTCTCGTTATCTCGAAGCCGTTAATAAGTATCTTGATGTCTTTGGGCGAAATAACGTAAAAATAGTTTATTTTGAAGAGTTTACAACTAATACGTCAGAAGTTATGAGAGACATATGTGATTTTTTAGAGATTGGTTCGACCTATGATTTAGGTACAGGTCATGTCCACAATAAGGGGATGGGTGCAATGAGATTTGGTAAGGTTGTAAAGATGGTGACAGAAAACAGATTGTTAAGAGTGATCTTGACTAAGATGCCGACGGGCATTGAGAGTATGGTTAAGAATGCAATTAAACCTCTCGTATTCAAATCCAAAGATACCATCGAACCATCTATACGCAATGAAATAATTGAAGCGCTGCGGGAAGAAATAATGTTGGTCGAGAAAGTTGTTGGGAGAAAATCTTATTGGATCTGAGCTGTGACTATTGAAAGAAATTTGATCGGAGGGTGGGTATGACATTTCCAAATTTGATAATAGCCGGCGCACCGAAATGTGGATCTACTTCGCTCTTTAACTATCTTGTAGATCATCCAGAAGTCTGTGGCTCGGATATAAAAGAGACTGGTTATTTGTTCGATAAAGAATATCCGCTTTTTAAGAATGTTAAAGATGGACGTAACTGGTATAAAGGTGGCGTCAGTGGCTATGGGGATTTTTTCCCGAAATACAATAAATCTGTTCACAAAGTTGTTGTTGAGGCAACGCCAGACTATATGTATCAGTTGGCCATTTTTGATAAATTGGCTCAAATCCCCGTAAAACCGGATATAGTATTTATTTTGCGAGATCCTGCAATGCGGGCATATTCATTATATAAATACGCCAAAAATAATATTGGGACTGCTGAAAATATTAACACATTTACGGAGTTTGTTGACCTGGTTTCATCTCAAGATAAGTTGTTGAATGATCGCGGTATTCTTAAAAATGCCATTAATCATGGAATTTATATAAATTTTATTCGTAGGTGGATAGATGAATTGGGGCGTCATAAAGTGCATGTCTATTTGTTTGAGAGTATGAAGGGATTTCCGCTAGAGTTTATGAAAGGAGTGGCTAAAGATATTGGTGTGAGAGATGAATGGTATGATGGATATAAATTTTCTGTTGAAAATGAAAGTTTTGCGGTGAACTCTAGAGCTATCCATTCCCGCGCGAAATCGATATACAGAAATTTTGGTGGTTACGTTCCATTTAAAGGGGCTGCGAAAAAAGCGTATAAATATTTTAATACGAGTAAGTTGACGGCAATTACGCAGGAAGAGACGGAGCTTGTCAATAGGTTGAGAGAGTTCTACTTGCCGCACAATTTGGAGCTGGCTAGTCAGCTGTCGGTTGACATCTCGTTATGGAGATAGAACCTTTAATTGTGCAGTGCGATTTTCAAATTTCTGCTATATAAGTAGGTCCTTTATATGAAAGCAACTTTGCTGTTGACGTCTACCTTGCATCCGCCTGAGCGGGGTGGCGATTTGGCTCGTCAAGATTTAGTGATGCGGGAGCAGGATTATAGAGAATCTTTGAGAAAGTGGATGCATAGTGGTTTCTTTGATCGTATCGTTTATTGTGATAACTCGGGCCTGTCGATCGAGGAGATAATGAGGTGCTTAGATTTTGATAGCCTTTCGCGAATGTACGATAAAGTTAGTGTTGAATTTTTATCATTAAAAGATACCCCAGATACGAGTTATCATTATGGACATTCGGAGCTTGGGCTGATTGATTATGCATTCAGGTGCTCTACTTTTATTTCTGACAGTGATTACTTTGTTAAAAGTACGGGGAGATTATTTTTTTCTGATTTTGGTTCTCTAAGGAAAGTTCTCGATTCTGAGCTGAAGTTCCATGTCGACTGTCGATGTAATTTCCTTTGGTTTAAAGAGCATGTAACAACTCAGTTTATGATTTTCAATACGAGGTTTTTTGAGTCTAATTTGCTTGGTGCTCGTGAGGGTATGAGGCCCGATGAGTTTTATATTGAAATCTTCCTACTTAGGTTCCTTCGGCAGTATGAGGCAATGCCTGGGAGCTACTTTCGCTGGCCCATGGAATTACTTCCTGATGGTGTGGCTGCCCATTCTGGCAAAAGATACGATTCATTAAATAGATCGCTAATTTCGTATTTTAGAGGACTTTTTAGGAAATATTGCCCTAATCTCTGGATTTAAAGAGTAGATGTTTATGAACATAAATTTATTAAGTCGTTGACGCAGGGTGCTGATGAAATATCGTCCGGAAATAGATGCTTTAAGATGTTTGGCTGTTTGCCCCGTTATTCTTTTTCATGCTGGGTTTTCAGCGTTTAGTGGGGGTTATGTTGGGGTAGATATTTTTTTTGTGATTAGCGGTTATTTAATCACGTCAATACTATTGGCTGAAATTTCATCGCGCCGGTTTAGTTTTGTCGGCTTTTATGAGAGACGGGCTAGGCGGATTTTACCTGCGCTTTACTTTATGCTTTTAATAATAATGCCGTTTTCATGGCTGTATATGCTGCCTGATCCGCTGGAAAATTTTGGGCAGTCCTTGGTAGCAACGATATTCTTTTCAAATAATATATTGTTAACGATTACCTCAGGTTACTGGGAAGCGGCATCTGAGTTTAAGCCACTAGTGCATATGTGGAGTCTTGGTGTTGAAGAGCAATTCTATGTGGTGTTTCCTGTACTATTAATGATTCTTTGGCGCTTCAATTTTCGAAGAATATACCTTCCAATTATATTTATATTTTTTGTGAGTTTATGTATAGCTGAATATGGGATTATTAATTTTCCCAATGCAAATTTTTATCTGCTTCCTTCACGGGCTTGGGAGCTTCTTGCGGGCTCGATGGTTGCGGTCTATTTGTTCAGTATTGGTGATGTGCGAGGAAATGACTATCTCGGAATGGCTGGAGTTCTGATGATCTTCTATGCCATATTTTTTTATGACTCAGAGACACCTTTCCCGAGTTTTTATACATTAGTGCCGGTTGCCGGTACAGTGCTTATTATCCTTTTTATAAAGCAGGGTACGCTTTTGCATCGTGTCATTGCAAACCGTGCTTTTGTCGGTATAGGTTTGGTAAGTTATAGTGCCTATTTATGGCATCAGCCGATTTTAGCCTTTTTAAGGATTTACTCTCAGGAAGAGCCGGGGCTATATTTAATGTGCTTCGCCGTTGGACTTACTTTTCTTGCTGCCTATATAAGCTGGAGGTTTGTGGAGGCACCGTTCAGGAGCTCTGCAACGATTAGTAGAAAAGTGGTCGGTGTATGTGTGGTTGTATTTAGCACTATCATCGTTGGTGTTGGGTATTCTGCTCATTACTTTAAGGGCTTTCCTGGGAGATTTTATTCGGCGGACGTAGTTGAAAAGCCGGATTTGTATATAGCTTATAATAAGCGCGCTTTTGACTATGTTATTAGTTCTTTTGACAATGATGGAAAGGTAAAAGTGTTAGTGCTTGGCGATAGTTTTGCTAGGGACTTTATTAACATGATGGTCGAAAATCTACGATTTGAAAATATTCAGTTAGGGTACAAATTTTCTCCAGAAGATTGTTTGCTGACACCTGACGATGCAACGCAGGCCTTGGTAAATTCGGCGGATGTCGTCGTCTATGCGTTTAACGAAGGTCCGGGAGTCTGTGCTAGAAGCAAGATTTTAGCTTTGCATGAGCTGGGCGTAAAAGTTTACTACCTAGGAACTAAGAACTTTGGTTATAACCTGAATTGGTTGGCTCGAATTGATCCGGCTGAAAGGGAGGGGGCTTTCAATAATATTGTGGTTGAGATGGCCAATATTGATGATAGAGCATTAATGTTGTTGCCCTCTGAAAATTATTTAAGCGTCATGAGTAAAATTTCAACTGACGCAAGTCGTGTGCCAATTACAGATCGGAGCGGATTTCTTTTGACGGCTGATAGAAAGCATTTAACGAAATATGGTGCTCGCTTTGTTGGTAAGCTGGTTTTAGATAATCAGCGATTTTTGAATGATATTCACTCATCGTTAGTACCCTAGGGTTTGGTTGTATATAGAATTCTATTTTCATTAAAGGTGTCGTTTTGATTATTGAAAAATCTAATCCGCACGTAGGGCCATCATTTTCGTTTTCACATAGAGTTAGGCGTCAATGTTGGAACGTTATTTATGTTGTTTTTTTCCGCTATAGTTTCCGACCGCTACATCGATGGAGGGCATTCTTATTATTACTTTTCGGGGCAAAATTAGGTAAAGGAGTCCATATATATCCTAAAGCCCGCGTTTGGGCTCCTTGGAATTTGGTTGTGGGGAATTACGTTGGTATAGCGGATGACGTTAATATTTACAATATGGATATTATAGAGTTCGGTGACTACTGCGTAGTTTCCCAAGGTAGCCATCTTTGTGGAGGTTCCCACGATTACAATAGTGCCAATTTTCAATTATTTGCCAAGCCTATATTGCTAGGGAAGCATACTTGGATTTGTGCGGATTCATTTATTGGTTTGGGTGTTTCTGTGGCTGACGGTGTAGTTGTGGGCGCTAGATCCGTAGTTACAAAGTCAATTGATGATCCTTGGGCGGTTTATGCTGGTCACCCTGCCGTAAGGATTAAGGACAGGCTGAATGTTATCAATTCAAAGTAGTGTTGGGCGGAATATTTGTGATTAGCAATAACGTTGCGGTTATTATTTTGGCGTTTAATGAAGAGCTGCATTTAGAGAGAGCTATTAGGTCCGTGCAGCAATTTTCATCCTGTGTTTACATTGTTGATTCTTACTCAACGGATAGGACTAAGGAGATTGCTGGACGACTGGGTGCGAAGTTTGTTCAGCGAGCCTTTGTCAACCAAGCTGAGCAGTTTAATTGGGCTCTTGATAATTTAGATATTTCTGCAGATTGGATTATGAGGCTAGATGCTGATGAAGTCGTAGAGCCGGATTTGGCAAAGCGTATTGTTTCTGAGCTGCCATCTCTTAATGACGATATAGTCGGTGTTAACTTTAGTCGAAAGCATGTGTTTATGGGGCGATGGATAAAGCATGGAGGTCGTTTTCCGCTTTATATGGTTAGGCTTTGGCGAAGAGGTTGTGGCCGAGTAGAAGAGCGATGGATGGACGAGCATGTAGTAGTGCGTGGCGGGCGTATAGTATATATGCAGGGGGGCTTTGCAGATGTTAACTTAAAGGATCTAAGTTATTTTGTAGACAAACATAATAGTTATGCTACTCGAGAAGCGATAGAGGTAATAATCCGGAAATACGAATTGTTTTCTTTTCGTGAAGATTCTGTCGATGGCAGCCTTTCTGGGCAGGCTAGAGTTAAGCGCTTTGTCAAAGATAATATATACTCTAAGATACCTTTCGGTTTAAGTTCGCTAGGCTATTTTCTTTTCCGATATATAGTTCAGTTAGGATTTTTGGATGGTCGTCAAGGATTGATATACCACTTTTTGCAAGGATATTGGTATCGCTTTCTCGTTGGCGCAAAAGTTGTCGAACTTGAGGCCGCAATTAATGATATTCCGGGGAAAAGCGAAATGATTGCTGAGCTGTCCCGAATTACTGGGCATAATTTATTGTCTGGTCACCGTTGCTTATAGTTGATTGTAGCGCTTATTCTACTTTAAGAATGGCGATATAGACTGTTTATTTTTATTAAGGAATTAGTATGAAGAAGGCGCTGATAACTGGTGTGACAGGTCAGGATGGTTCGTATTTAGCTGAGTTTTTATTGGATAAAGGTTATGAGGTGCATGGTATCAAGCGTCGTGCCTCTTCCTTTAACACTGAGCGAGTAGATCATATTTATCAGGATCCTCATACAGATAACAAAAAATTTATTCTTCACTATGGTGACTTATCAGACTCCTCTAATCTTACGCGTATTTTAAAAGAGGTGCAGCCTGATGAAGTTTATAATTTAGGAGCACAGTCTCACGTCGCTGTTTCTTTTGAAAGCCCTGAATATACTGCGGATGTTGATGCGCTCGGAACTCTACGAATCTTAGAAGCTATCCGATTATTAGGTTTAGAAAAGAAAACGCGTTTTTATCAAGCGTCAACGTCTGAATTGTATGGTGAAGTTCAGGAAATTCCGCAAAAGGAAACAACTCCCTTCTACCCGCGCTCTCCTTACGCCGCGGCAAAACTATACGCCTATTGGATTACCGTAAATTACCGCGAGTCGTATGGTATGTACGCCTGCAATGGTATTTTGTTTAACCATGAGTCACCCCGTCGTGGCGAAACTTTTGTGACACGTAAGATTACCCGTGGTATTGCTAATATTGCGCACGGTTTAGACGAGTGTTTGCATCTTGGTAATATGGACGCTTTGCGGGATTGGGGTCACGCAAAGGATTATGTCCGTATGCAATGGATGATGTTGCAACAGGATCAGGCTGAGGATTTTGTAATAGCGACCGGAAAACAAATTTCCGTTAGAGAGTTTGTTCGTATGTCGGCAAAAGAAGCGGGTATCGAGCTTGAGTTTTCTGGAAGCGGGATAGATGAAAAAGCATCGGTCTTGAATACAAATTCAGATTTAGCGCCTAGTGTAAAAGTTGGTGATGTAATAGTTCGCGTAGATCCTCGTTACTTCCGGCCTGCAGAAGTCGAAACCTTATTGGGTGATCCGAGTAAGGCAAAAGCTAAGTTAGGCTGGGTTCCAGAGATCACCGTTGAAGAAATGTGTGCTGAAATGGTTGCGTCTGATCTTGATAAGGCTAAGCGTCATGCCTTGTTAAAGGACCATGGTTTTGATGTTTCGGTAGCTCGAGAGAACTAAGGGGCGTATATATGAAGCGTGTTTTTGTTGCCGGCCACCGCGGTATGGTCGGGTCTGCGATAGTTCGTCGCTTGGAACGTTCGGGGGATTACGAAATAATCACCGCTGATCGTGGTTCAGTGGACTTGCTGAATCAAAATGTGGTGGCAGAATTTTTTGCAACGCAGAAGTTTGATGAAGTTTATCTAGCGGCAGCTAAAGTTGGCGGAATTGTGGCAAACAATAGCTACCCGGCTGACTTTATTTATGAAAATTTGATGATTGAGTGCAATATTATTCACTCTGCATTCATCGCAGGCGTTAAACGTCTTTTGTTTTTGGGTTCGTCTTGTATTTACCCAAAGCTGGCCGAACAACCGATGCAAGAGACTGCACTGTTAACTGCGACATTGGAACCGACTAATGAGCCTTATGCTATTGCTAAGATTGCCGGTATTAAGCTTTGTGAATCGTACAACCGTCAGTATGGGGTTGACTATCGTAGCGTAATGCCAACGAATCTTTATGGTGAAAACGATAATTTTCATCCTGAAAATAGTCATGTTATTCCAGCAATGATGCGTCGTTTTCATGAGGCTGCAGAAAGTAATGCTCCAGAGGTCGTGATTTGGGGCACGGGTACGCCGATGAGAGAATTTTTGCATGTTGATGACATGGCAGAGGCAAGTGTTTTTGTTATGAATTTGAATAAGGCGGTATACGCTGCGAATACCCAAGAAATGCTCTCGCATATTAATGTGGGTACCGGTATTGATTGTACAATTGCGGAGTTAGCGCAAACTATGGCTAAAGTTACTGGTTTTAATGGCGTTATTCGTTTTGATGCCGACAAGCCGGACGGTGCACCACGTAAATTAATGGATGTCTCCAGGTTGGCAAATATGGGGTGGCGGGCGTCAATTAGTTTGGAGGTCGGTCTATCGTCGACCTATCGTTGGTTTTTAGCGAATCAGGCAACCATTCGCGCATGAGTGAGTGGTTGCCAAATTCGGTTTTTTAACAAGGAATCGCTACATTACCACTGGTTTCAATTGACCTGATTATTAAAGATAGAAAGTCAGGCGATTATCTGTTGGGCTTGCGAAAAAATCGCCCAGCTGAGAGTTATTGGTTTGTACCCGGTGGTCGAATTCGTAAAAATGAACTGCTAAATAATGCATTTTTACGCCTTACCAAGATCGAAATTGGTTGTGCAATAAGTATGGCTTCGGCTTACTTTAAAGGTTTATACCAACATTTTTATGATGATTGCGTATTTAATTCAGAAACCAGTACTCATTATGTTGTTTTAGCTTATGAGCTAGAGCTAAATCGCGATGAATTGAGCTTGCCAAGCGGGCAGCATAGCCAATATGAGTGGTTAAGTGCCGAGGAAATATTGGCGAGAATAGATGTGCATCAGCACACTAAAGACTACTTTTTAAGAGATACGTAATGGCTTGGCTGAAATGAAAGTGTTAATTGTTGGTTTGAATTATTCCCCTGAAATGACAGGGGTTGGTAAGTATACAGGGGAGTTGGCAGAGTGGCTCGCATTGAATGGTCAGAATGTAAAAGTAATAACCACACCGCCATATTATCCTCAATGGAATGTTCAAGAACCTTATAAAAGATTCGGCTATCAGCACGAACAATTGAACGGCGTTGATGTATACAGATGTCCGCTATATGTGCCAAGACGTCTTAGTTCGCTAAGACGGATAATGCACCTACTTAGTTTCGCTTTATCATCATTTCCATTAATTATTGGTCAGATATTCTGGCGGCCTGACGTTGTTATTAATCCCGTACCTTCTTTGTTTTCGTCTCCAATTTGTGCCTTGGTGGCTAGATTGAGTGGGGCCAAAAGTATATTACATATTCAAGACTACGAAATCGACGCTATGTTTGGGTTGGGAATGGCGAGTCATGGGCTGGTAGGTAAGTTTGCTAGAATATTTGAACGCATGGTTTTACGGAGTTTTGACAGAATTTCCACTATATCTCGATCTATGATGAATCGGGCAGTTACGAAAGGAGTATCCGAGGATAAACTTATTTTTTTCCCTAATTGGTCGGACACCTCCGTTTTTCGCGATGCAAAATCATCGGAGACTTTACGTAATAGACTCGGGGTTGCGACAGGCAAAAAAATGATCTTGTACTCCGGTAATATCGGTGAAAAGCAGGGTTTAGAGCAAGTTGTCGATGCCGCCGAGTATTTTTATGGAAGCCCTTATCATTTTGTGATTGTAGGAGATGGGGCTGGAAAGGAAAATTTAAAAGCTCTAGTGGTTGAGCGTGAACTGAAGAATATAAGTTTTTCTCCATTGCTGGAGCTGGACGAGTTGCCGATTTTATTGGCTTCTGCAGACTGCCATCTCGTGATTCAGCGGAAAGGTGTCGCTGATGCAGTATTGCCCTCAAAATTAACCAATATTATGGCTGTGGGTGGGACGGCTGTAATTACGGCCGAGGCAAATACGGAATTGGGGATTTTGTGTGGTAAGTATGTGGATATCGCCGAGCGCGTAGAGCCTGAGAATGTTGATGCGTTGATTGCAGGCATTGAAGTGGCATTAGGAAGAGGGAAATTTAATTATGTTGCTGCAAACTACGCTAAGTTAAATATCGATAAAGAAAAAGTGCTCAGTAATTTTTTGCTTTGTATGAAGTCAATCGTTGCTAATGACTTAGGTGCTGGAGGTGCTTTGTGAAAGTTTTAGTCACCGGCGGTGCCGGCTTTATCGGCAGCGCCGTAGTTCGCCATATTTTGTCCGACACCGATGCTGCAGTCGTTAATGTGGACGTGCTTACTTATGCGGGTAATCTAGAGTCACTGCCCGGCGCGGAAGATTCTGGCCGTTACGCCTTTGCCCAAGTTGATATTTGCGACTCGGCGGCAATGAACGCGGTCTTTGCTGAACACCAGCCCGACTTAGTGATGCACCTTGCGGCCGAAAGTCATGTTGACCGCTCCATCGACGGCCCAGGCGCCTTTATCCAAACCAATGTGGTGGGCACTTACACCATGCTGGAAGCTGCGCGGGCCTATTGGCAAAGTCTGGCTGGCGATAAAAAAGCGGCTTTCCGCTTTCACCACATCTCCACCGATGAGGTTTACGGCGACCTGCACGGCACCACCGATCTCTTTACCGAAACCACATCGTACGAGCCCAGCTCACCCTACTCGGCCAGCAAGGCTAGCTCCGACCATTTGGTAAGAGCCTGGGGCCGCACCTTTGGCCTGCCGATCATTGTTACCAATTGTTCTAATAATTACGGCCCCTACCATTTCCCCGAGAAACTGGTGCCCCATATTATTCTCAATGCCCTGCACGGTAAGCCGCTGCCGGTGTATGGCGACGGCAGTCAAATCCGCGACTGGCTGTATGTTGAAGACCACGCCCGC
>NZ_JBFRYA010000020.1:0-67261 GCF_040892635.1 Zhongshania guokunii
CTGCGGGCAGTCAGGCTCATTAATTTAATCATCTAAATCCCCTAGCTTATCCGTCATAAGTAGTGTGATTTTAAATGAGGCAACGACCCCAAAGTAGTGTGATTTTTAGTGAGTCAATGCGCGGATCTGATTGGGTCAGGCTGCGCATAAGGAAGTTGCTTCTTCAGTGAAGTATCAACAGAATGTATAAATAAGGTATTAATTTCACTAGGTTTGTAGCGCGGCTGGTTAAAGGTAGAGCTGCCCTCTACTTGATGGTAATTTGGATTCACAAATGGCGCTTCTCGAGTTTACTGACGTACTGTACGAGGATATATCGATAAAAAATGTGCCCGTTCTTTTTGATGATGAATACCAAATTATCGAAGCCCCTACCGAATGGCTTATTTCAAAATCGCAAATAAGGTCCCGGAGTAGGGACACTCGGACGAATTATGCTTACGTCATTGCACACTTCTTCAACTGGCTGCAGGAAAAGGGGAAGTTATGGAATCTAATTACGAAGTCAGATATTAATCGGTTTGTGACTGAGCAGTTGCACAGTCTTAAACCTGACGGCAGTTCACTCGAAGGAGTGACGATCAACTACCGTATTGATCGAATAATGGACTTCTATAAATTCGCCTCTATGAAAGGTTACAGGCACTTTGTAGATACCGACGGCGTGAATAAAGTGCATCAAGGTGATCCAGATGATCAGCTTCTCAGCCATATTAATGGTGGGCGCAGTACTTATGTTGATCACGGCCTTAAAGTTCCGCAGGTGGAGAAGAAAGTTCAAATTATTGCTCGCCGAGATTTCATTCGAGGGTGTAAAGCTTTGAATGATGTCGCTTATGTGGTAGCGGCTGTAGTTATGTATTTGGTGGGGTTGCGCAGAATGGAGGTGGTGCAACTTGAATATCGGACACGCCAAAACACAGACTTCCTCCCCCTGCGCGAATACGAGCGATTAATCGATGAAGGTAGTTGCAGAGATCTCACCTTCAGCTTTAAGGGGAAAGGGGGGAAGTCTAGACGTATTCTGTTTCCTTTTGAACTTTGGGAATGGATAGATGATATCTATCTTCCCGTTCGGCAGGAGCGTGCGAAGCTCTATGCCGAAAAGTATGGGCAAAACCCGACGCAACTGTTGCTTACCAAAGCTGGGAACCCTTTGACTAGAACAGGAATCAGCGATCGGTTTCGAACTGTGGCGCTTGCACATGGAATTATCTTTAGGCCGCATGTCTTCCGCCATTGCTTCGCGACGGGATTTGTCATCCAGTTCCTTGATGCACACAAGCTATCGCCCACCGTTTTGTATGATCCTGGGCTGGATCTCGCTTTACGGGAGTACCTTGGGCATAGTGATATTAAGACCACTAAGAAATATATCCATTTAGTTCATATGCTTAGAGGGAGGGATCTTCTTCGGGATTACAGACCCAAGTTAGGGGAGGACTTACGTTCGGTTATTGATGGGGTTGAACGGTCATGAATGATATTTGTAGACATTTTAGTGGACAGTTGCATCTTTTTATAACTTCCGGCGCGGTGACGCCAGTTGCTAAGCTGGAACCGGTTTTTGTTGGTGGCGTTACGGTGAGCAATGCCTCGCTGCATAATTTTGATGAAGTTGCTCGTTTAGGGGTAATGATTGGCGACCACGTGGTGGTGCGTCGCGCTGGTGACGTGATTCCCCAAATTGTGCAAGTGGTGGAGGCGCGTCGCCCAGCGACTGCGCGGGCCATTATTGCGCCAGAGTTTTGCCCCGTGTGCGCTAGTGCTTTAGAGCGGGCGCCTGGCGAGGCGGTGCTGCGCTGCAGTGGCGGTTTGGTGTGTGGCGCGCAGCGCAAAGAGGCTATAAAACATTTTGCCAGCCGTAAAGCCATGGATATCGAAGGCTTGGGCGATAAACTCGTTGAACAATTGGTCGATGCTGGCATCGTGGAAACGGTAGCTGATTTATTCGTATTAACGGCCGAACAGTTAGCGGGCCTAGAGCGGATGGGCCAAAAATCCGCAGAGAATTTACTCGCCGCACTGCTTAAAGCGCGCGCAACAACGCTGCCACGCTTTTTGTATTCCTTAGGTATTCGCGAAGTGGGAGAGGCCACCGCGCTTAATTTGGCAAATCACTTTGGTGAGTTGCCAGCCTTGATGGCAGCGAGTGAAGAAGACTTAATTGCGGTGGCCGATATTGGCCCAATTGTCGCCAGTCACCTCCATGCATTTCTTGCCAGCGACTATAATCGCGAGGTAATCGCGCTGTTGCAGGAGCGCGGTGTGAATTGGCCGGCGGCGCGGCGCGAGGGCGGCGCTCAGCCTTTGGCGGGGCAAACTTGGGTGCTGACCGGTAATCTTGAGTCGATGACGCGAGGTGAGGCCAAGGAAAAATTGCAAGCCTTGGGTGCCAAGGTTGCGGGCAGTGTTTCGGCTAAAACCGATTGCGTTGCTGCGGGAACCAGTGCCGGTTCTAAATTAGCCAAGGCAGAAGCGCTGGGTGTGAAGGTAATTGATGAACAGCAATTGCTGCAAGTTTTTGTTGATAATGGTGAGCAGTAATGAAGGCTATTTTAGTGGCATTACTGCTGTTGTCGGTAACCGCATGCAGTACTTCGCCACCGCGTAATCCCGGTGATATTTGTGCTATTTTTCGTGAAAAAGACGATTGGTATGGCGATGCCAAGTCGGCATCGAAAAAGTGGAATTCGCCGATTCCGGTCATGATGTCGATCATGTACCAAGAGTCAGCCTTTGTTGCCAAGGCTAAACCACCGAAGAAATACTGGCTGGGTTTTATTCCTGCTGGCCGTATGTCTGATGCCTACGGTTACGCCCAAGCCAAGGATTCAACTTGGGCGTGGTATGTGGATAAATCGGGGAATTGGGGCGCGGATCGCGACGATTTTAGCGATGCCATCGACTTTATTGGCTGGTATAACAATGTCAGTAATAAAATGGTCGGTATTAATCCAAACGACAGTTATAGCTTGTACATGGCATATCATGAAGGTCATGGCGGCTTTAAAAAGCGCAGCTTCAATAATAAACCGTGGTTGAAGCGGGTGGCTGGCAAAGTGACGTCCCGCGCCCAAACTTACACTGCCCAGCTCGCCCGCTGCGAAAAAGATTTGAAAAGCGGGGGCTGGTTCTTCGGGATTTTTTAATCCCTAGTGCGTCATATTCCTTTAATTGGTTTTACCACTCGCCGGTATTTGGCATTGAGAGCCAAGGTTCTTGCGGGGCGAGTGCCTCGCCGCGTTGTAATAATTCAATAGATATATTGTCGGGAGAACGCACAAAGGCCATGTGGCCGTCGCGGGGCGGCCGGTTTATGCACACGCCGCCGTCTTGCAGGGTTTTGCAGCTGGCGTAAATATCGTCAACTAAAAACGCGAGATGGCCAAAGTTGCGGCCACCGTCGTACTCTTCTGGATCCCAGTTGTAGGTTAATTCAATCATTGGCGCCTGAGTGTGTTGCGCGGTTTCGACGTCTTGGGCTGCAGCCAAATAAATTAGGCTAAATCGACCTTTTTCACTTTCGTAGCGGCGAACTTCTTTTAGTCCCAGTAAATCGCAGTAAAAGTGCATGGATTGCGGGAGGTCTTTTACCCGAACCATAGTGTGTAAATATTTCATGATATCGCTTCCGTGGCATTGCTTATGTCTAGGTGTAAATTAATGGCGGCTGTGTTTTCATTGCCCTAGTTTGGGCTAGCGAGTGTGCTTTGTGTCGGATTCTGAATCAAAACATTTATTAATTGTATACCACAGCCAGTCAGGTAGAAACGAGCGCCTAGCTTATGCGGCCCAAGCCGCTGCACATAAGGCTGAGCCGCGCGTGGAGCTGCGCTTGCTGCGTGCTGCGGAGGCGGGTACCCGCGACATCATGTGGTGTGATGGTGTTTTGTTTTTTATGCCGGAAAACTTTGGTGTTTTGGCTGGGGGTATGAAAGATTTTTACGATCGTACCTTTTATCCGGTCATAGCTCGAGAGCTGCACCGTCCCTACGGCGTTTTTATGTGTACCGGCAATGACGGTAGCAATGCCTTACGCCAATTAGAAAAAATCGCCAAGGGTTACGCTTGGCGCTGTGTGAGCGAGCCAGTTATCTGCTGCGGGGAGCCGGGGGTCCAAGAATTTGAGCGTGCTGAAGAGCTCGGAGCTGGTTTTGCTGCAGGGCTTGAACTCGGTATTTTCTAAAATAGCTTGCCAAATATTTGCTTGATCTGAATTTACCTACTATTCGTAGCATGTGTTGTGCCATTCATCAGGGCGTATAGGGGTTATTCACATTTTACATTATCAGATTCCCGACTAGACTGTGTATTAGCCCCTATGTGCGCGCTAAAGGTGCGATGCAATTTGAGCTGAAATAATTAAAATAAATCTCTTGGGAGAGTCTTTGATGAGAAATCATTCCAAATCAAACCGTCACTTTATGCCCTTGGCAATGGCTGTGGGTTTGTGTGCTAATACTGCGGTAATCGCCGCACCAGCCCTAGAGGAGGTGCTGGTGACCGCGACCCTGCGAACTGAAAGCCTGCAAGATGTTCCGGTTTCAGTGAATGCCGTATCGGGCGAAAAAATGGCCGAAGCGGGTATCGACAAGATTGAAGACTTACAAGCCTACGTGCCCAACCTATCCATGTCTGAGACTGGTATAGGAACTAATATTTATATTCGCGGTATCGGCTCCGGCATTAACCCCGGTTTTGAGCAGTCGGTGGGAATGTATTTTGACGGTATCTCCTATGGACGTGGTCAGCTCACGCGGGCGCCTTTCCTTGATTTAGCGCGGGTTGAAGTACTGCGTGGTCCGCAAAATATTCTTTACGGTAAAAACAGTATCGCCGGTGCGCTGAGTTTGATATCTGCTCGTCCAGGCCAAGAAAATGAAGGCATGATTTCTGGCCTTTACGAGCCAGATCACGGTGAAAAAGTTGTAGATTTTATGGTGTCAGGTCCGATTACCGAAACCTTAGGTGGGCGTATTGCACTGCGTAAACGTGAGATGGACGGTTATATTGAAAACCTTACCTTGAATCGCGATGAGCCCCAGCGAGATGAGAGCACAATTCGTGCAATTCTCGATTGGGACGCCACTGAAAATTTAACTGCAATGCTCAAATTTGAACTGGGTAAATTTGATGTTTTGGGGCGGCAGGTGGAGATCGTAAACGATCAGCCCTCGGCCTTGCTTGGCGGCGCGACATATGCGCAGGCATTGAACGGTTCTTTTGGTGCTGACTCATCAGTATTAAATACCAAGCAAGATTACAAGCGTTCGTCGAACGGCGACTACAGTAATAACCGCACCAAAAATATAACTTTAAATGTAGATTATGCCTTGGGTGAGAGTACGCTGACCTTTATTACGGGCTTGATGCATTACGAGTTTGCTGAGCTTTGCGATTGTGATTTTACTGGGGCGCCAGTGTTTAGCGTGCCATTTGAAGAAGACTACGATCAATACAGTCAGGAAATTCGCTGGGTTTCTGCAGCTGGCGGCACCTTTGAGCATATCGGCGGAATGTATTACCAAAAAAGCGAGCTAGATTTTTATGATGCGATAGTGATCGATAGCGATATTATTCCTAAGGCAGTTTATTCGCGTGTTTACGGGCAGGCTGGCGGTGCAGCAAATGAACCGGCTTCTTCGGGTGCTGCTGGTGCTGCAATGGCGGCAATTTCAAATACCACAACACCTCGTAATTTTACTAGCGATGCTGAGTTGTGGTCGATGTTTTGGCAAACCACGTGGAATGCCTCTGATCGTTTGAGAGCTACTCTCGGACTAAGGTATTCCTATGAAGAGAAAGAAGGTAGTAGGAGCCTTACTGTTGCTGACTTGAGCGGTAATGAGCGTGCTATTGGTACCGTCGATGGGGTGCTTGCCGGTGTATTTAAGGTTGAGCGTCATGATTTGAAAGGGAAGCAGAGTGGGGGCAATCTAGCACCTTCTTTAAATATTCAATACGACGTTAATGACGACGTAATGGCCTATGCAACCTTGAGTATTGGTGATAAGTCTGGTGGTTTTGATGCGCGATCCAATGCGTCTCCAGGTGGTGCACTCGATGGTTCATTTGAATACGATGAGGAAAAGGCGACTAGCCTAGAAGTTGGTGCGAAGACCAGTTTTATGGATGGTCGCGGCGAATTAAATATTGCCGGCTTTTTTACCAAGTATGACGATCTTCAAGTGAGTATTTTTGATGGCACCTTGGGTTTTAATGTCGGTAATGCCGGTGCAGCAGAGATTAAAGGTATCGAGCTTGATGGCCGCTTTGCACTTACGGATCGCTTGATGATGGGTGCTGCGTTAGCATTCCTTGATTTTGAGTTTACCGACTTTAAAAACGGCCAGTGTTACCAAGGGCAGGTACCAGATAACGGTATTTATTGCGACTATACAGGCAAAACCAACCAGTACGTTGCTGACTACTCGGGTAATGTCACCTTTACCTATACCCGTGAATTTGGTGATGCTATGGAGTTAAGAGCCGGTACCGATTTTGTCTTCACAGACAGCTATAACTCCTCGCAGAACTTGGATCCTAGCCAAGAGCAGGATGGCTATGTGAAGGTAAATGCGCGCTTGGCAATTGCGGATGTTAAGTCGGGTTGGGAAATTGCCTTGGTGGGTAAAAACCTGACCGATGAAGATGTCATTTCTTACTCAAATGATGTGCCTTTAGCTAATAGCAGTTTTGGTAGCATTGGCCATTACGCGTTTATTGAGCGTCCTCGCAGTGTCGCGGTGCAGGTTGCTTACCGCTGGTAGTAAGTTGCAGGGCTAGCCGAGGTGGCTAGCCTTTTTAGTTATTTTTAATGCCGCTTGTGCGGCATTTTTCTTTTCAGGCCTGGCGGTAATTGCTATTTTATTACTTATGCCTCTGGCGTGAAGCGTGGCTTAGATAGTTAGCGAGATAGTATTTTTCCTGTGTATAGTTGCTATATCAAATTAAAACCCCGATTTATTGAACCAAATGCCAAAATACGATATGTTTTCAATGCAAACATTTTGGTAAAATCGTATAATGTCGACTACTTTCTACTGAAGGCTGCTTTCTTGGTCTAGTATCAAGTCGCGGCATATAAAAAAAATCCACTGCATCTGGAGGTCTTATGACCTTGAAAAAAACCATTTCCGACTTTCGTCTATCCGCTTTAGCCGCTGCAGTTGTGCTGTGCTCGGCGCAAACCCAGGCAGCAGGAGTGCTAGAGGAAGTCATCGTTACGGCCACCTTGCGTGCCGAAAGCTTACAAGATGTTCCGGTATCGGTTAATGCGGTATCGGGTGAGAAAATGATGGAGGCGGGGATTAGTAAGGTTGAAGACCTGCAAGCCTACGTTCCCAACTTGACCATGTCCGAAACTGGCATTGGTACTAATATTTATATCCGCGGTATCGGTTCCGGTATTAACCCCGGCTTTGAACAGTCTGTTGGTATGTATTTCGACGGCGTGAGTTATGGTCGCGCGCAATTAACGCGGGCACCCTTCCTAGATTTGGCGCGTGTTGAAGTATTGCGCGGTCCGCAAAATATCTTATTTGGTAAAAATAGTATTGCTGGTGCTTTAAGTCTTATTTCGGCTCGCCCAGGGCAGGAGTTTGAAGGCCTGGTATCTGGAACCTATGAAATAGAAACAAATGAACGCGTAGTGGACTTCGTTGTTTCTGGACCACTAACAGATAATGTTGGTGGTCGCTTGGCAATCCGCAAACGCCAAATTGACGGACACATGGAAAACCTGACTCTCAACCGCGACGAGCCTCAGCGCGATGAGCAAACTATCCGCGCCATGTTTGAGTGGGATGCAAGTGCAGATTTAACTGCGGCGTTAAAATTTGAAATTGGCCAATTCGATGTAAATGGTCGTCAAATCGAAATTATTAATGATCAGCCGTCAACCTCTGACACAGATGCGTTTAATGGTCGTACCTATGGCCAAATTTTAGATAGAACGACAATAGCGCCGGTTCCGGGTGTGGTGCTAGTTGACGTAGATGCCGACTCGTCGGTTTTGAACAACTACCAAGACTTCAAACGCTCGTCTAATGGCGATTACAGTTACAACGACACTCACAACGTGACACTGAATGTTGATTACGTTTGGGGTGAACATACCTTTACGTTTATTACCGGTATTTTGGGTTATCAAACGAAAGAGCTGTGTGACTGTGATTTTACTGGTGCTTCGGTATTCAGTGTTGCGGCAGAAGAGGAATACAATCAGTTTAGCCAGGAATTTCGTTGGGTATCACCCGTTGGTGAAACCTTTGAGTTTATTGCTGGCGCGTTCTTTCAGCACAGTGAGTTAGATTTCTTTGACAGTATTCGTGTCGAAAGCGATATTCTTCCGCAGTTGTTGAACGCAGCAGACATTCAGGAAGGGGGGGCTCGCGGTGAGCGGCCTACAGGGGGTGATGTGACGGGTGGGCCATTCGATAATGTTACTCAGGCCCAGGTCGCCGGTACGCCGCTGGCGGCGCTATTCCAACCGCTATTTGACGCCGGTGTGTTAGAGCTTGGTGGCATAGGTGATGCTGGCGATGAAATAGTAAATCTTGGTACGCCTCGCGACTTTAGTTCCACCACGGACCTTATCTCGGGTTTCGTGCAAGCCACGTGGAATGTAACCGACCTGACTCGCGCAACACTCGGTCTGCGTTATTCTTATGAAGAAAAGGAAGGCAGCCGCCGTCTAAATTTCAACGATATCACTACTGGTGCGATCCGCCCCGAGGGTGAAGTGGATACCGTTGTTGCTAAAAACTTCTCTGCTGAGCGGCACGACCTAAAAGGCTCGCGTAAGGGCGGAAATTTGGCGCCGTCGTTAAATATCCAACACGACTGGAGCGACGATGTGATGCTGTATGCAACGGCAAGCATTGGTTATAAATCGGGTGGTTACGACGCGCGCTCAAACGCCTCCCCCGAGGCTAATGTGATACGTCCATTGCAAAACCTTGATACTGCTCCAATCGTTTTAGTTGGTAGCTTTGAATATGATGAAGAGCAGGCCACTAGCTTGGAGGCGGGTGCTAAAACAACTTTGCTAGATGGCGCGGCTGAGTTGAATGTTGCAGCTTTCTACACCCAGTATGATGATCTTCAGGTTAGTATCTTTGACGGTACCCTGGGCTTTAACGTGGGTAATGCTGGTGCAGCAACTACCATGGGTATTGAGCTTGATGGTCGAGTTGCACTAACTGAAAATCTGATGATGACCGGCGCGTTGGCAATCTTGGATTTTGAGTTTACCGACTTTAAAAATGGTCAGTGCTATCAGGGCCAGACGCCAGATTATATAGAAGCTGGCAACCCTTACTGTGATTACAAGGGTAAAACCAACCAGTATGTCGCAGATTACTCAGGTAATATGACCTTTGTTTACACCACAATGGTGAGCAAAGATTTAGAATTCCGTGGCGGCGCTGACTTTGTCTTCACTGGTGCGTACAATTCTTCGCAGAACCTTGATCCAAGTCAGGAGCAGGATGCGTATATTAAAACCAATCTGCGATTCTCTTTGGCTGACGTAACTGAAGGCTGGGAAGCAGCTCTGCTGGTTAAAAATGCGACAGATGAAACGACAATTTCTTATTCAAACGATACGCCACTGGCCAATAGTATATTTGGGGCGGCGGGTCACTACGGTTTCGTAGAGGCGCCACGTACAGTTGCACTACAGGCTACTTACCGCTGGTATTGATTTTGTCTGAGAGACGATAGATCACAACGCCGCGTAAGCGGCGTTTTTTTTGGATGGTATAAACACGGGCGCTGGGCATTGAAGACAATAGATCAATTGGTACTGGCGGCGGCGCTTGAATTTTTGCAGCGCGCTGAAACTGGTTATTTATGCACGGTGGTACAAACCTTTGGCGCGTCGCCTCGCCCGCTTGGGTCGATGATGGCGATGGATTGTCACGGCAAAGTGCATGGGTCGTTATCGGGTGGCTGTATCGAAGATGAGCTGCTGGCTAAATTGCACGATGGCGAATTAGCTATTTCGGGGCCGGAGCTTTTGGAGTACGGGGTCAGTCCCGAAGAAAATGAACGTTTCGGCCTGCCTTGTGGTGGTCGCATGCATATTTTGATTGAGCCACTACAGACAGTTAAACACTGTAAGTTGGTGGCCGGGCTCTGTGCTGCGCTGGATGCGCGGCGGCCAATTCGGCGCCACGTTGATATGCGCAGTGGGGCTTGGCGGCTTGAATCTATTGCTAACTGCCAGCCGTTGGTAATAGATGAACGTAGCTTAAGGCAAGATTTTGGCCCGCGTTTTCAGTTGTTGCTTATTGGCGCAAATGAGTTGGCGCGCTGTATAGCTGAGATTGCCTTGGCTATGGATTACCGTGTGCTAGTTTGCGACCCGCGTAAGGATCGTCGCGAGCAGTGGGCGGTTGCCGGTGCCGAGCTTTTGGCTAATATGCCCGACGAGGCGGTATGCGAATATGGAGATACGTTTACCGCAGTGGTGACCTTGACCCACGATCCACGAATTGATGATATGGCATTAATGCAGGCCCTAACCCAAAGCTTGTTTTATGTGGGGGCGCTTGGTTCGCAGCGCACATCCGATAAGCGCCGTGTCCGTTTGAAGGAGCTAGATATTAGCGATCAGCAGTTACAACAATTGCATGCCCCGGTTGGGCTGCCTATTGGCAGTAAATCTGCCATGGAAATCGCATTGGCGATTATGGCCGAGTTAACGCAGTTGCGGGCGGGAAAGAGGCGGGCAGACAATGAGGTGCCAGCAAACTGATGAGTTTGCCGATACTGATTTTGGCGGCGGGAAAAAGCCGGCGCTTTGGCGAGGCAGATAAACGTTTTGCACCACTACCTCACGGCGGTGTATTGGTGAATGCCTTGGTGCGGCGGTCGCGCAAAGCGGGTCTTGATGTTTCGGTGGTCATTGACGCAGATGACGATGTTTCTGCTCGCATCGATGCGCCGTGTATTTTGTCGGCCAACGCGAGCTTGGGTATGGGGCATAGCATAGCTGACGGGGTCGCGTATTTAGGCTTAAGGTCGTCGGCGCTGGGGGTATTGATTCTGCCGGTGGATTTGCCGCTGTTGCGAATAGAATCGCTGCTTGCAGTCGCAAAAATTCTTAGGCCAGACAATATTGTGATGCCGGTGTGTGCGGGGCGGCGGGGCCACCCGGTTGGTTTTGGTCGCAACTTCTGGCCGCAATTGTGCGAGTTGCGTGGCGATGTTGGCGCAAAGTCGGTATTAACAAGTCGGGCTAAATTTGTTGAAGAAGTAGTTGTGGGCGACAAAGGGATTTACCAAGATGCGGATACCCCAGCGCAAATGGCCGAACTATTACTCAGCCTGAAACCGCGCCTGCGGCCGGAATAAGTCCTTATTTTGGCGCGCGCTCTGCCAGCAGTAACTCGATAAAGGCGTCGGCGGCATTTGATAAGCTGCGGCTGCGGTGGTGTACGCAGCCCAGGGTGCGCGACAATGCCTGGCCCTGCCATTGCAGCGCCACTACGGTGTCGTCGAGCAGGGTGAGCGGCAAAATACTCCAACCTAAGCCAATACTGACCATCACCTTGATGGTTTCCAAATAGTTGGTCGACATGCCAATGTTCATGCTCAGGCCCTGCCGGTCGAATAACTCCTTAATGATTTGCCCCGTGTAGGTGTTTAAGCCCGGCGGTAGCGCGGTGTGTTGGCTGAGCATGTCGGCGCTCACGATGTCGAACTGGGCCAGAGGGTGGTCTTTGGCCACGGTGACGGACAGTGGGTCTTCCCAGATCGGGATCGATAGCAGTTGTTGATCGTCGCTGGGTGATAGGGTGATCACCGCTAAATCCATCTCGCCATGCAAAATGCGCTGGTGGGCCAGTTCCGAATCCATAAAGTCGATATCGAGTTTTACCTCGGGATAGCGCTGGCTGAACTCGCGCAATACTGGCGGCAGGCGGTGTAAGCCTATGTGGTGGCTGATGCCCATCGACAGGCGGCCACTAACGGAGCCGCGCAGGTCGTGAATGCTGCGCACCGCCTCTTTAATGTCTTGCAGTATGCGCCGACTCTGGGGCATGAGCGCGCGACCGGCCTCGGTTAAATGGATGTTGCGGCCAATGCGGTCAAATAATTTGCAGCTTAATTGCCGCTCTAGCGCGGCTATACGCTTACTCACCGCGGGTTGGGTAATATGCAGTTGTTCTGCTGCCAGCGAAAAGGATTGTTGTTCGGCAACGGCGAGAAAAGCTTTTAGAGATTCGGTATCCATGCCGAATTGTATTTGTATTCCGTTATGGAATGCAAATAATGAAAAATATGAATTTGTGTTATTTGATGTGCCTGCGTAATATTGCAGCTCTGAAAATTACTCTTTTAGTCAGTACGGCGGAACGGGATATGGCTGGTCAAGATATGAAAGGACAAACACTTTACGACAAACTGTGGGCGGCTCACTTGGTCAAAGAGCGCGACGATGGCACGGCGCTGCTGTATATCGACCGTCATTTGGTGCACGAAGTCACCTCGCCACAGGCTTTTGAAGGTCTGCGTTTGGCGGGTCGCAGCCCCTGGCGGGTAACGGCAAATTTGGCAACGCCAGACCACAATGTGCCCACCGAAGCGGTTGAGCGCAGCGGCGGGGTAGAGGCCATTGCCGACGAAGTATCGCGTATCCAAGTGCGCACCTTAGACGAGAATTGCAGCGAATTTGGCATCACCGAATTTTCAATAAATGACGTGCGCCAAGGCATTGTGCATGTGGTTGGTCCCGAGCAGGGCGCAACTCTGCCAGGTATGACCGTGGTGTGTGGCGATTCCCACACGGCTACTCATGGCGCCCTAGGGGCATTGGCCCACGGCATTGGCACCTCTGAGGTAGAACACGTCCTTGCCACCCAGTGCCTGATACAAAAGAAAAGCAAAAACATGCTGGTGCGGGTCGACGGTGAACTGGGTCCCGGCGTAACCGCAAAAGACGTGGTGCTGGCCATTATTGGCAAAATCGGTACGGCGGGTGGCACTGGCTACGCGATTGAGTTTGGTGGCGAGGTGATTCGCAAGCTGTCTATGGAAGGTCGTATGACTATCTGTAATATGGCGATTGAAGGCGGCGCTCGTGTCGGTATGGTTGCGGTAGACGATATTACCCTCGACTACGTTAACGGTCGTCCCTTTGCGCCCAGCGCTGCAGAGTGGGATGAAGCGGTTAAGTACTGGCGCTCCCTGCACAGCGACGATGACGCGGTATTTGATGCCACGGTCGTGCTTAATGGCGCCGATATTCTGCCCCAAGTCACCTGGGGTACTAGCCCCGAGATGGTGTTGCCGATCAATGGCATTGTACCTAGCCCCAATGATTACACTGACCCTGCCAAGCGCAGCGGCTGTGAGCGGGCGCTGGAGTATATGGGCTTAAAAGCTGGCCAGGCGATTACCGATATTAAATTAGATCGCGTATTTATTGGTTCTTGTACCAATTCACGAATTGAAGATCTGCGCGAAGCAGCCGCTGTTGTACGCGGCAAAACAGTGGCTGCCAATGTGAAGGAGGCTTTGGTTGTGCCGGGTTCTGGCTTGGTTAAGAAGCAGGCCGAGGCCGAAGGTTTAGATAAAATTTTTATCGAAGCGGGTTTGTTGTGGCGCGAGCCAGGCTGCTCAATGTGCCTTGCCATGAATGCCGATAAGCTCGGCGCGGGCGAGCACTGCGCCTCGACCTCTAACCGCAATTTTGAAGGCCGTCAGGGCTTTGGTGGTCGCACCCATTTGGTGAGCCCCGCGATGGCAGCGGCAGCGGCGATAGCAGGTCATTTTGTTGATGTTCGAGACTGGATTTGAGGAATTGGCTATGAAAGCATTTACAGTGTTAGACGGTATTGTGGCGCCAATGGATCGCGCAAATGTAGATACCGATATGATTATTCCCAAGCAGTTTTTAAAGTCGATCAAGCGCAGCGGCTTTGGTCCTAATTTGTTTGATGAGCTGCGTTATCTTGATGAAGGGCAGCCGGGTCGCGACAATAGTCAGCGCCCGCTAAACCCAGACTTCCCCTTAAACCAGCCGCGTTATCAAGGCGCCGAAATTTTGTTGGCACGAGAAAATTTTGGTTGCGGCTCAAGTCGCGAGCACGCGCCCTGGGCATTAGAAGATTACGGCTTTAGCTGCGTGATTGCGCCGAGCTTTGCCGATATTTTCTTCAATAACTGCTTCAAAAATGGCATTTTGCCGATTGTTTTGCCAGCGGCCAAAGTGGCTGAGCTGTTTGCTGCAATGTATGCCGATGAAGGCTATAAGCTCAAAATAGACTTGCCAGCGCAGACGGTAATTACTCCAGCAGGCGAGTCGATCCCCTTTGAGGTGGATGAATTCCGCAAGCACTGCCTCGTTAACGGCTTGGACGATATTGGTTTAACGCTGCAAGACGCCGATGACATTCGCGCCTATGAGAGTAAGTTGATGACGAAGTCGCCGTGGCTGTTTCGTGAGCACATCGCTTAATAAATTGGTTTAGTAACAGTAAAAGCTATTTTAAAAGGAATATAAGGTGTCTACACAAAGAACGATTGCAGTATTACCCGGCGATGGTATTGGTCATGAAATCATGGCCGAAGCGGTGAAGGTCTTAGAAAACATCAATACCCGTTTTGGCTTGGGTTTAAATTTAGAGCATGCCTTAGTGGGCGGTTCTGCTATTGATGCCCACGGTAGTGCGTTGCCCGAGGCGACCTTTGAGCTGTGCGCCCGCGCTGATGCAATTCTACTGGGTGCAGTGGGTGGTCCTAAGTGGGATAAACTGCCGGTTGCAGAGCGCCCGGAGAAAGCGGGTTTATTAGAAATTCGTCGGCGTTTGGATTTGTTTGGTAATTTACGTCCCGCAATTTTGTATCCGCAGTTGGCAAATGCCTCGTCGCTGAAGCCCGAGTTGGTTGCGGGTTTGGATATTTTGATCGTGCGGGAGCTGACCGGCGGTATTTATTTTGGCCAGCCTCGCGGTATTCGAATTTTAGAAAATGGCGAGCGCGAAGGCTATAACACCTACGTGTACAACGAGTCCCAGATTCGGCGCATCGGTAAGGTGGCCTTTGAAGCGGCGCAAAAGCGCGGTGGTCGCCTTTGCTCTGTCGATAAAGCCAATGTCTTGGAAGTAACCATGCTGTGGCGAGAAGTGATGGACGACATGGCCAAGGACTACCCCGATGTTGAGCTAAGTCATATGTATGTCGACAATGCCGCCATGCAGCTGATTCGCGAACCCAAACAGTTTGATGTAGTGGTTACTGGTAATATGTTTGGTGATATTTTGTCTGACGCCGCCGCCATGCTCACGGGTTCAATTGGCATGCTGCCGTCCGCCTCGCTGGATGTGAATGGCCGGGGTATGTACGAGCCTTGTCACGGTTCGGCGCCTGATATTGCAGGACAAAACAAAGCAAACCCATTGGCGACGATTTTGTCGGTAGCGATGATGTTGCGTTATTCGCTGGCAGAGCCGGATGCGGCGCAAGCGATTGAAGACGCCGTAAGCAAAGTACTGGACAAGGGGCTGCGTACTGGTGATATCTTCTCGCCGGGCAACACCCTCGTGAACACCGTAGAAATGGGCGATGCCGTTATCGCTGCGCTCTAAGGCGCACAAGACTTTTCGCGGTAGATATTAGCGCTGGCGGTGTCGCTGGTCGCAAAACAGCTTTAGGAGTCATTATGAAAAAAGTAGGATTTGTAGGTTGGCGCGGTATGGTTGGCTCAGTATTGATGGGTCGGATGCTAGATGAAAAAGACTTTGACAGTATTGAGCCGGTATTTTTCACCACCTCTAATGTCGGTGGACAGGGTCCTGCGATTGGTCGTGATATCGAGGCCTTAAAAGACGCCAATGATGTGGCTGAATTGCGTCAAATGGACATTATTATTTCCTGCCAGGGTGGCGACTACACCAAATCAGTGTTTCCAGCCTTGCGCGAGGGCGGTTGGGATGGCTACTGGATTGATGCGGCATCTTCACTGCGCATGGATGACTCGGCGATCATCACCCTCGACCCCGTTAACCTCGACGTGATTAAAGACGGTTTGAGCCGCGGCGTTAAAAACTTTATCGGCGGCAACTGTACCGTGAGCTTAATGCTGATGGCTGTTGGCGGCTTATTCCGTGAAGGCTTGGTGGAGTGGGTTAGCGCTCAAACATATCAGGCGGCTAGCGGCGCCGGCGCACAAAATATGCGTGAATTGATTAACCAGATGGGCACTGTACGGGACTGCGTTGCCGACGAATTGGCCGATCCGCGCTCTAATATTCTCGATATTGACCGTAAAGTCGCCGAGATGATGCGCAGCGATGCCTTTCCTAAAGAGCAGTTTGGCCACGCCTTGGCGGGCAGCTTACTGCCGTGGATTGATACTCAGCTGGAAAACGGTCAGAGCCGCGAAGAGTGGAAGGGCCAAGCCGAGACCAATAAAATTCTTGGCCGCGAACAGTCGCCTATCGCCATTGATGGTAACTGCGTGCGTATTGGCGCCATGCGCTGCCACAGCCAGGCATTGACAATTAAGCTCAACAAAAACGTTGCGATTAACGAAGTGGAAAGCATCTTGGCCAGTGCCAACGATTGGGTGCAGGTTGTGCCTAATGATCGCGCCGAAACTCTCGCCAAACTCACGCCGACTGCCGTCACCGGCAAGCTTCATGTGCCCGTTGGCCGTTTGCGCAAATTGAATATGGGCGAACAGTATCTGTCGGCCTTTACTGTAGGTGACCAGTTGTTGTGGGGCGCTGCCGAGCCGCTGCGCCGGATGCTGCGAATTCTGCTTGGAGATATCAAGTAATGGCCTTTAAACGCGTTGCGATTTTTGGTGCCACCGGACTTGAAGGCGAGTCACTGCTGGAAGCCTTGTCTGGAATGGAGCTTGGCATTGAAACTGCGAGCGTGTTTGCGGCAGATGCCGAGGGCGAAACAGCTATGTTTCGCGGTCGTCCTGTTGCGGTAAAAGCGCCGGACACGGCTGACTTTAGCGCCTTAGATCTGGCTATATTTCTCCCCGAGGTCGGCAGCGATGCCGCCTTGGTGGACGCCGCCTGTGACGCTGGTATTGTAGTGTTAGACGCCACCGATACCTTGGCGCAGCGCGACGATGTGGCCATGTTTTGCGAGGGTGCTGAGGTTGCGGCGGGCAAGCTATTCGCAATCGCGGATGCCGCCACTAGTCATGTCGCGGCGTTGCTACAGCAATTGGCGCCGACCACCATTAAGCGGGTTGATATTAGTGTTGCGCAAGCGGTATCGGTGGCGGGGCGCGATGGTATCGAAGCGCTAGCGGCTGAGACTGCGCGGCTGCTTGGCGGGCAAACCCCTGACACCACGGCGCTTGGTCAGCAGATTGCCTTTAATGTACTGCCGCAGTCTGCCGATCGCGCAGCGGCTGAGTTAGAGCATAATTTAAGTCGCTTGCTGGGTGACAATATTGCAGTTATAGCCAATGTCATGATGGTGCCGGTCTTTTATGGTCACACAATTATGTTGCGGGTGGCCTGTGAGGAGCGGCCTGATTTGTCGGCACTGCGTGGTCGGTTAAACGAGGATTCACGCTTCCGTTTATTTCCAAATGAAGACGCTGAGCAAGCCTCGCCGGTGTGCTTGCAAGGCAGCGATTGTATCGATGTAGACCAACTTTATTACGACAGACGTGACGAAACAGCCTTTCGTTGTACTGTTGTCGGTGATAATCTCCGTAAAGGTGCGGTGTTTAACATTATTGAGCTGCTTAAAAACTTGATAAAAATCAACATCTAGCTAATATCTACGCATGTGATTTGGAGGTGTGTTAAGTCTCCACACTCCGTGGTTCCTGAAATGTAGAGTTACTTTATAAAGACAGTATTTCAGTTTAGTAGCTGAAAGCTGAGCGCTAAGACACAGACGGTGACAATATGGTTAGTAAGAGGCTTGCAACTGCGGTACTGGTGACGGGTGCCTTGCACAGCGGCATTGCGAGCGCGCTTGGCGTTGGGGATATAACCCTTGAGTCTGCATTGAATCAGCCTTTTCGCGCGGAAATTCCCCTGCGAGATGTCGGCGAGCTTGATGTTGAGCAAATCAGAATTGCCTTGGCAGACGATACCGCATTTGAAAACGCCGGTGTGGAGCGCAGCCAGTTTCTCAGCGCGCTGCAATTTCAAGTTGAATTGCAGCGGGGTGGGCGCGGCCGAATTATTGTCACTACCGAAAAGGCAGTTCAGGAGCCTTATCTCGATTTTATCGTAGAAGTGCGTTGGCCCAGTGGAAAGATGAATCGTGAGTATACGGTTCTTCTCGATTTGCCTGTGTTTGCGCCGGCGGCAGCTGCGCCTAGTGTAACTGTTGCAAGTGCGCCTAAAGTAATAAAGCCCGTGCAACGTTTAGAGGCTGAGCAGCAAGTAAGGGAGCAGGGCGGAAGTATTGGCCCAGCGAGTCGTGTGGCTCCTCAGGTTCGCGTTGCCGGTCAGCAACAGATGCTGCCAGAGGCAAAAGATTCAACTGAGTATCGCGTTCAACATCACGATACAATGTGGAAAATAGCAGAAAAGCTCCGCCCCAGCTCCTATGTAACCACCCAGCAAACTATGCTGGCTCTTCTAAAGAAAAATCCCAAGGCCTTTGTTGGCGGCAATGTTAACCGCATAAAATCGGGTTATGTACTGCGTATCCCGACGGAGGCGGAAGTTCATGAAATTAATCACGATCAAGCCGTAGATGAGATTCGTGATCAAGCGCGGGTTTGGCGCGGTGAAAAAGTTAAAACATCTAAGCCTGCAAAACAGGAGCCCGCTGCAAATAAAGCCACGATAGCTACTGCCAACGCGCCGCAACTTGATGCCACCGATAAGTCCGGGCGCGAGCCTGTGGTTGCACAAGATCAGGCTGTTAAATTTTCGGTTGGTAGTGCTGGAAGTGACACCACCGCCAGCAATGATGTTGATGCATTGCGCCAAAAAGTGCGTGAAGAGCAGGAGAATCTCGATAAGAGCTTGCTTGAAAACGAAGCGATGCAAACCCGTGTTGCGGAAATGGAAAAACAGATTCGCACACTGCAGAGCCTCATTACCCTTAAAAATAGTCAATTAGCTGCTCTGCAAGACGGCGCAGCTAGTGGAGACGCAGCGTTAGCGGCTAGCCAACAAAGCGCAGATTTGGATGCGCAACGCGATGATGCCAATGCTGCAGCTGCGAGTGAGTCAGCTGAGCCTTCGTCTGAATCGGTTATCACTGCAGATGAGAATGCTGCAGATGAGAATATGGCGGCCGATAAGGGCGCTGCTGAGAAAGCCGAAAGGCCAGCGCTGACTATTGCTGAGGGTGAACCTGAAACTAAACCTGTGTCGGCGCCAGAAAAGCCCGATGCTATGGTTGCTAAAGCCCAAGAGTGGCTAAGTAATGGTTTGGTGAAATACATAGGTCTTGGCTTAGCGGTACTGGCTTTGCTGGTGCTGATTTTCCGCAGAAAGACCGCCCACGGTGATGACGAGGCGGATTTGGCTGCGTTTGAAGCAAGCCTGGCCGCAGAGGAGGCTACCGAAGGCGATGTATTTGCTGCTGCCCCAGAGTCCTTCGATTTTGATATTGGCAATACCGACGCCACCGAGCTCAGTGGTGAGCAAGAGCCAAGTTTTAATGCTACTGATTTCGACTTTGATGATATTAACGTTGAAAGTGGTGGTGTTGAGAGCTCAACTGCTGGTACAGAAGATCTTGAACGCGATATCGATTTATTTGCAGCAGATAGTAATGAAGCTGAAGCAGTGCAGCCGCAGACCGGTGATATCGTTGCTGAGGCCGATATATATGTGGCCTATGGCCGCTATGATCAAGCGGCTAGCCTGTTAAAAACTGCAATTAACCAAGATCCGGATAATGCTGATTTGCAAGTTAAGTTGGCAGATATATACCTAGATACCCGTGACCGCGACAGCTTTGTGGCGGCTTATGCTGGCCTGCAAAGCCTCGGTGACACTGCTGCAATTGCGCGTGTCAAAGAGTCGATGTCGGCAATTGACGGCGTGAGTGATTGGCTAGAAGAGGAGGAATCTGCAGATCTAGCGAGCGCTGATGACGAATCTGCTGACGATGTTGTCGACATGGAACTCGATGGTGATTTTGATTTAGGTGAAGACCTCGACTTTGAACTCGATGACGAGAAGCTGATTGCAGAGGATGCGGCTGCTGTAGGCAGTCCGATTGAAAGCCCAGAAGCCACGGGTGTCGGCGCCGAGCTTGGAGAGGGTGCAGTTGCGGGCTTAGATACCGAGTCAGATCTAACTGATTTGGATTTCGAGGTAGAAACGGATCTAGACGTGCCTTCAGTACTCGAATTAGGCGCTGAGTTGGGGGATGACGGCGTAGAGGGCGAGCTTGATGAGGCGGCCTCTCTGCGCAGTGCTGAAGCAGACGCACTAGCATCACTAGATGAAGACTTAGCAGATCTCGATTTTGATTTTGAAGATGATTCCCTGTCTGCGCCGGCAGTAAGTGAGGAGGGAAAGCCCGGCGTAGAAACGGATGCGGATATAGATGTTGCTGATTTATCGGCACCCCTGTCGGCTGCCGCTAGTGAAACTTTGTCTTCCTCAGATTTAATGACCGATGCAGAGGAAGAGCTCGACTTCGATTTTGGCGACCTAGACTCTGGCGACTTGACTGCTGAATCTACGGAGTTGCTGGAGTCAGTGGCTGATTCCGTGGAGCTGCGCAGCTTAACCGATGATGCCGACGATGAATTAGATTTAGACTTTTCATCTTTTGATAGTGGCAGTGCCGACATTGAAAGCACTAGCACCGATTTTGAGAAAGACATCGCGCCAACAGAAAAAGGCGAGGCTGATACTGAAAATGTCAGTAGTGAATTAGATGTAGAAAGCGTCGCTATAAAAAACGCGCCAGATGATATTAGTGCCGACGAAGAATTTTTCCTCGGTGAAGAGGATGGTGACGGCGAAATAGAGGGGCTGGATAGCAGGGAGTCAAAAATCGCGGCGGTTGACCTGCCAAGCGAGCTTGGCTTGGATGATCTGGACTTTGAATTGGAAGAAAAGCTCGATCCTGCAGAGCACGATACCGATGAAATAGATCAGTCTGAACTAGACGTTGATCTGGCCGATTTCGATATGCCTGCTAATTTGGTCACTGCTTCGCCGGTAGCTGATTCGGGCTCCAGTGTAAATGACATCGCGACGGAAAACACATCCGAAACGGATGATGATTTTTTTACCGAAGGCGACTCGCCAGACGCGCTGTCACCGCTAAATGCAATTGGTGAAGGTGATGCCATTGCCGTTGAAGATCTCGTGTTCGATGAATTTGACGCGGGCGAGGGTGATGAAAACTTTGACAACCTACTCGACGACGAGTCGGTTGCAACCAAGCTTGATCTCGCCCGCGCTTATGTGGATATGGGTGACAGCGAAGGTGCTAAGGAAATGCTTGAAGAAGTCCTCGTCGAAGGCGATGCTCAGCAGCAAAGTGACGCTCAGGCGCTATTGGATTTGATTGGCTAAATATGAAGTGGCAGTTGGCATGACGATCTTTGAGCGCTTTGCCGATGAGCGTTTACCGGTGGGTAGCCGCATAGCGCTGGCCTTTGAGTATCAAGGCAGTGCCTATCGCGGCTGGCAGAGTCAATTAAAACCCCAGGTTGCAACAATTCAGGAAGCATTGGAAGGTGCTATTTCTGCGGTTGCCGCTGCGCCAGTAACGGTGATGTGCGCTGGCCGGACTGATGCTGGAGTGCATGCAACGCACCAAATTGTGCATTTTGACGCGCCGGCGACGCGCTCGCTTAAAGCCTGGGTAGCAGGGGTTAATGCCAAGCTGCCCAGTGATATTGCGGTGCTGTGGGCGCAGCAGGTGCCTGAGGATTTTCATGCGCGCTTCTCGGCAACTGCGCGTCGATACCGCTATGTTATTTTGAATCAAGCTCGACGCTCGGCACATCTAGCTAAGGGTGTAACCTTGGTTGAGACTTTGCTTGACGAAAATCTGATGCACCAAGAAGCCCAAGTTTTGCTGGGAGAACAGGATTTTAGCGGCTTTCGAGCGGCATCTTGCCAATCTAAAACGGCGATGCGCAATATTCATTTTGCCAATGTCAGCCGGCGCGGTCGCTATGTTGTTATTGATATTGCCGGCAATGCCTTTTTGCATCATATGGTTCGTAATATTGCCGGTGTGCTCATTGCTGTGGGCTGCGGCGAGATGCCAGCGGGCTGGACGCGCCAAGTTTTAGAGGGTCGCGACCGCAGTAAGGGCGGTGTTACTGCCAAGCCAGACGGCTTGTATTTAGTCGATGTGACTTATCCAGAACAATTTAATTTGCCACAAACCTATTTGGGGCCGGATTTTGTTGTGCCCTAAGCTCGGCTTTTACAGACAGGTCACTTGCTTATTTGTTAATATTCGCCTCAATTCATTGTCTGGTTGTACATCCGAGTGTCCCGTACCCGCGTAAAAATCTGTGGAATAACCCGTGCTGAAGATGCCGCGGCTGCGATTAGTGCGGGCGCGGATGCCTTGGGCTTTGTCTTTTTTGCCAAAAGTCCTCGGGCGCTTACTGCGGCGCAGGCGGCGCTAATTATTGCCAGCTTGCCGCCGTTCGTCACCAAAGTAGGGTTATTCGTTAACGCCAACGCTGATTATGTGCGCGAGGTTTTGGCGATATGCAGCCTAGATTTACTGCAATTTCACGGTGATGAAACGCCACTATATTGTGAGTCGTTTGCTAAGCCGTATATGAAAGCCTTGCGCATGCGCGAGGATATTGATCTAACAGCTCAATTGGCGGCGTATAGCAGTGCAAGCGCCGTTTTACTAGACAGTTATAAGGCGGGTGTGCCCGGCGGCACCGGGGAGGTCTTTGACTGGGAACGTATCCCTAGTGATCTATCTTTGCCCCTCGTATTGGCGGGCGGTTTGCGTCCAAATAATGCTGGAGCCGCAATCGCGGCCTGCCAGCCCTATGCACTGGATGTTAGTGGCGGGGTCGAAAGTGCGCCGGGTATTAAATGTGCCGATGCCATAACACGATTTATTGAAGCGGTCAGCGCCGCTGACCGACGGGAGGATTGAGTGAGTAGTAAGGTAAAAACACCAGATTTTAGTCAGTTTCCAGATGCAAAAGGCCATTTTGGTCCCTACGGTGGGCGCTTTGTTTCTGAAACCTTGATACACGCGCTCGACGAACTTTCCGCAGGCTATGAGCGCTTGCGCAAAGATCCTGAATTCCAAGCGGAGTTCGATCACGATCTCGCTCATTATGTTGGCCGCCCTTCGCCACTTTATTACGCTAAGCGTTGGTCTGAAGAAGTCGGCGGCGCGCAAATTTTCTTAAAGCGCGAAGACCTCAATCACACTGGCGCCCACAAGGTTAACAATACGATTGGCCAAGCACTACTGGCTAAGTATATGGGTAAAAAACATGTGATTGCCGAGACTGGCGCAGGTCAGCACGGCGTCGCATCTGCCACAGTGGCGGCTCGTTTGGGTATGAGCTGCAAGGTTTTTATGGGTGAGGACGATATTCGCCGTCAGGCCTTGAACGTTTACCGTATGAAATTATTGGGAGCTGAGGTTATCTCGGTTAAATCCGGTTCGCGGACCCTGAAAGATGCGATGAACGAAGCGATGCGTTACTGGGTAACCAATGTTGACGATACGTTTTACATCATTGGCACCGCCGCTGGCCCGCACCCTTACCCAATGTTGGTTCGCGACTTTCAATCGGTGATTGGTCGCGAAGCGCGGGAACAGTGTTTGGCGCAAAATGGGCGTCTGCCTGATGCGCTGGTGGCTTGCGTAGGTGGTGGGTCAAATGCAATTGGTTTATTTCACCCCTTTTTGAATGATGAAGGCGTGGCGATGTACGGTGTTGAGGCCGGTGGTCACGGCGTTGAAACCGGTGAGCACGCCGCGCCCTTAAACGACGGTATTCCAGGTATTTTGCATGGTAATCGCACCTACCTGATGCAGGATGAGGCGGGGCAAATTATAGAAACCCACTCGGTTTCTGCCGGTTTGGATTACCCTGGTGTTGGCCCTGAGCATTCATGGTTGAAAGACATGGGGCGCGTGAACTACGTGGCGATCAACGATAATGAAGCCTTGGCGGCGTTCCGCAAGCTAACCTTGGTTGAGGGAATCATGCCCGCACTGGAGTCCGCACACGCTGTCGCCTACGCCGAAAAGTTAGCAAAGACCATGAGTCCAGATCAGAGCATTGTGGTGAATTTGTCTGGCCGTGGTGATAAAGACATACATACCGTCGCAACACTCGACGGCATTGGCATTGAATAACGGGGAAGTACTTTGAGTCGTTTAACTGCTTTATTTACAAGCTTAGAAGCCGCAGGGCGTAAAGCGCTGGTGCCATATATTGTTGCAGGTGATCCGCGGCCGGGTGTTACCGTGGCGTTGATGCATGAGTTAGTGCGCCAAGGTGCCGATATCATCGAGCTGGGTATTCCATTTTCAGACCCCATGGCCGAGGGGCCGGTTATACAGTTGGCTCACGAGCGCGCCCTAGCTCACAAAGTTACCTTGACTATGGCTATTGCAATGGTCGCTGAGTTTCGTCAAACCGACAGCAAAACTGCAGTGGTCTTAATGGGCTACGCCAACCCTGTGGAGCGCATGGGTTATTCGGTATTTGCCGAGCGCGCGGCAGCGGCTGGGGTCGACGGGTTGTTGACGGTAGACATGCCGCCGGAAGAGGCTGAGGAGCTAAGTCTCATTTTAAAAACGGCTGGTATTGATAATATCTTCCTGCTTGCGCCGACCACTGATGATGAGCGGATTGAGAAAATTGCTGCCCTTGCCACTGGTTATTTGTATTGCGTAGCGCTAAAAGGCGTAACCGGTGCGGGTAATTTGGATGTTGGTGCGGTCAGCGAATTGCTGGCAAAAATTAAAGCCCACACCGATTTACCGGTTACTGTTGGTTTCGGTATTAAAGACGGTGCTTCCGCGGCTGCTCTCGCGCCGCTGTGTGCAGGTGTGGTTGTTGGCAGTGCGTTGATCGAGGGAATGGTGAGTGCCGACCAAGGCTTGCCGGAAAATGAGTGGCTGCAATCGGTAGCGGGCTTGATTGGTGAGATACGTGGGGCGATAGACGCATAGCTATGCAGCGGCTGGCAGGCTGGGGCTGTGAATCATATCGTGCCATTTTTGCGCTGAATACGCTAAAGTAGCGACCACCATATAGCTGCTAGATAGCCGCAAAACCAAATAATTGGCGCTTGTAGACTGCTCGCAGAAGCCGGCACAAGCGCAGATAGATTGAGATAACTTACAGGAATGGATTATGAGCTGGGTTGATAAAATTCTTCCTTCGGGAGTGCGACGGGTAGAGTCCGAAGGGCGCAGCGCCAAGGGCGTGGTACCAGAGGGCTTGTGGAAAAAATGTGTTAAGTGCGAGGCGGTTCTCTACCGTCCCGAACTCGAAAGCAATATGGATGTGTGTCCAAAGTGCGACCACCATATGCGCATTGGCGCTCGGCGGCGCATAGCGCTGTTTCTCGATGAGGCTGGTCGCGAGGAAATTCTCTCGCATATCGAGCCGGTTGACCGTCTCAAATTTAAAGACAAAAAGAAGTATCGCGATCGTTTGAGCGCCGCGCAGAAATCCACCGGCGAAAAAGACGCGCTAATTGCCTTTAAAGGCAAGGTTAAAGACCTGCCCGTAGTCGTTGTGGCTTTTGAATTTAACTTCCACGGCGGCTCTATGGGTTCGGCCGTGGGCGAAAAATTCACTCAAGCCGCCAATGTTGCAATGAAAGAAGGCTGCCCGCTTATTTGCTTCTCAGCCTCCGGTGGTGCCCGCATGCAGGAAGCTCTTATCTCCTTGATGCAAATGGCCAAGACCAGCGCGGTGTTAGAGCGCATGAAACAAAACAGCGTACCTTATGTGTCGGTGATGACCGATCCAATTTACGGCGGGGTATCGGCCAGCTTGGCGCTACTCGGTGATATCAATGTTGCCGAGCCGGGGGCGCGTGCCGGTTTTGCGGGACCAAATATTATTGAGCAAACGATTCGCCAGAAATTACCGCCGGGCTTTCAGCGCAGCGAGTTTTTATTGGCCCACGGTGCAATTGACATGATTGTGCGCCGCGCCGATATGCGCGACACCCTTGCGCGTCTGCTGTCTAATTTAACTCATTACCAACACTAGGCTCCGCCTGAGCAATGCGCTTTACACAGGTCGATGATTGGTTGGGGTGGATGGAAACCCAACACCCCCGTGCAATAGACATGGGCTTGGAGCGCACTGCACATGTGGCGAAAACCCTAGGCATAGAGCTCACTATGCCGGTGCTCAGTGTTGCCGGTACCAATGGCAAGGGTAGTTGCGTAGCACTGGCGTCGTCTATTTTGGCCGCCGCTGGCTACCGCGTTGGCACTTATACCTCGCCGCACCTCATACACTATCATGAACGGATTGGCATCGACGGTCGCGCTGTTAGCGACGAAGAGTTGCTCGCTGCATTTGCGGCAGTCGATCGCGCGCGGGAAGCGACCTCACTAACATACTTTGAATTTGGCACTCTGGCGGCACTCTGGCTGTTTCAGCGCGCAAAGCTTGATGTAGTGGTGCTCGAAGTTGGTCTGGGCGGGCGTTTAGATGCGGTGAATATTATTGATGCCGACGTTGCTATCGTCAGCTCAATAGCACTCGATCACGAAGCTTGGCTAGGTAGTGACCGCGAGACGGTAGGACGCGAAAAAGCGGGTATTTTCCGTGCTGGCCACGCGGCAGTCATCGGCGATATTGATCCTCCCCAATCGCTGCTGGATTACGGTCGTGAAATTGAGGCTAAATTACTCTGTCGAAATCGGGACTTTAGTTTTAGCAAAATGGCCTCAAGCTGGGACTGGGAGGGGCAGGGCGCGCGGGGTGAATCCATTGCATATGCAGCGTTGCCACTGCCCACGCTCCTAATCGACAATGCGGCAACCGTGTTGCAAGCTTTGGCGTGTATGTCTTTGACGGTGTCGGAACAAGCTATTCAGCGGGGCTTGCTGCAGGCTTCAGTGCAAGGGCGCTGTCAGCATATTGATATTGCTGGTGTTGATATTGTGCTTGATGTCGCGCATAACCCCGCCGCAGTTGTTACACTGCGGGAACACTTGCAAGGCTTGCCAGTGGCGGGCAAGACAATATGTGTTTTTGCGGTGATGGCCGACAAGGCAATTGCCGAGATGAGCGCTATTTTGCAGGGCTGTTTTGAAAGCTGGTTATTAGCCACCCTGCACGATAACCCTCGCGCGGCACGAGCTGTTGATGTCGCGGCGCAGTTACGCAGCCAGCAGCTTGTTAATATTGAGATTAGCGGCAGTGTGGCAAGTAGTGTGCAACGGGCTATGTCGCTATTGCAGCCAGGAGATCGTTTGGTGGTGTTTGGTTCATTTTTTACGGTGGCAGAGGGGATGGACGTTTTGTCAGCATTGGTGGAATCAAACGCGACGCAGACAGTTAACTGTGAGAACTCCTTATGATGAGACAACGTTTAATTGGTGCGCTGGTGCTGCTGTGTGGCGGGGTGATTTTGTGGTCGCTACTGTTTACCGGGCCAGCCAACTCTAAACTTGATCGCCACAGCCAAATCCCCGCCGCGCCGCAAATTGAACCCTTGGTCGACGTGGGGCCAGAAAAGCCCGAGGGTATTCTGCCGGCAGATACGGTGTTGGTGCCTCCCCAACCGATTGCCAAGGTTGATGACGAAGCTGCTGCGGCCTCTAAAATGGTGCTGCCACCGCCTGAGTCTGGGGTAGATAACGCAAAGCCTTCAAGCGCCGCGCCATCAACTGCAAAGCCTACGACTGTAAAGCCGGCCAGCACGTCTAAGCCGGTCGCACCCTCGGCAGCGCCACAGAAGCCTGGGCTCGATGAGCATGGTTTGCCGCGGGGCTGGGTGGTGCAAGTTGGGGTGTTCGGCAATAGCGATAATGCGCAGGCCTTGAAAAAATCACTGCAAAGCGCGGGCTATAAAACCTTTATTGATTCCATTCAGCGGGATTCTAAGCGCCTGCACCGAGTGTTGGTGGGGCCGGTGTTGAGTGAAGACAAGGCAATTTCCCAGCAGCAGGCCATTAATAAGCGCTTCAATGTGAAGTCGATCGTCAACCGGTTTGAACCCTAATTAAGGTCCCAAGTGAAATCTTACTTGGGCTGGGGCCGCGGGCTTGTTAGAATTCGCGTCTCTAAATTCCATGGGAGCTGTTTAGGGTGCTAAGCACGTTTGTTTGGGTTGACTGGGCCATTATTGGCATAGTCACCATGTCGGCACTAATTAGTTTAATTCGTGGTTTTGTCAAAGAAGCCCTGTCGCTGCTGTCGTGGGCCATGGCCTTTTTTGTCACGGTCGCCTTTCATGTGCAAGCGGTTGCCTTGCTCGAAAATCTAGTTGATAAAGTCTATTTGCGCGAAATATTGGCGTATGTCCTACTTTTTGCCTTCACTCTGGTGTTGGGCAGCTTGCTTACCCATTTAATTGCCATGGTGGTAAAACGCACCGGTTTAAGTGGTACAGATCGCCTGTTGGGCATGATTTTTGGTACGGCCCGCGGCTTGATCGTGGTGCTGGCTGGATTAGTGTTACTCCCGTCGCTATTAACGGGTATTGAAAACGATCAGTGGTGGACGGATTCACAGCTGATACCCGAGTTTCTGTTGATGAAGGACTGGTCAGAGCAGAGCTTTAACGATGTTGTTAACTGGGCCTCGGCGCTATTGTCGAATAATCCAGTTTAAAACAGCATTGATCTTCACCCTAATTGAGGTAGTACTGCATGTGTGGCATTGCAGGCATAGTCGCCAAGTCCAACGTAAACCAAGATTTATATGATGCCTTAACGGTATTGCAGCACCGAGGCCAGGATGCCGCCGGTATTGTGACTTTCGCTGATGGCAAGCTGAATCAACGCAAAGACAACGGCCTAGTGAAGGATGTGTTTCACACTCGCCATATGCAGCGTTTAACGGGCCATATAGGTATTGGCCACGTGCGCTACCCCACTGCGGGCAGCTCCAGCCCAGCTTTGGCACAGCCTTTTTACGTTAATTCGCCCTACGGTATCAGCCTAGCCCACAACGGCAATCTGACCAATGCCGCGGAATTATCCCAAGAGCTATTTCAGTCGGATCTACGCCACCTAAACACCGATTCCGACTCTGAAGTACTGCTCAATGTGTTTGCTCACGAATTACAGAAACTCGGTAAACTAGTCCCAGCTGCTGAAGACGTTTTTGCGGCGGTTAGCGGTGTTCATGAACGCTGCAAAGGCGGCTATGCGGTGGTCGCCATGATCGCTAATTACGGCGTTATCGGCTTTCGCGACCCCAATGGCATTCGTCCATTGGTCTATGGAGTGCGTGAGTCTGCGGGCGGTAAAGAGTATATGCTCGCTTCAGAGAGCGTGGCATTAGATGCGCTGGGCTTTAAGCTAATAGCCGATGTGGCGCCTGGCGAAGCGGTCTACATTCAAACCACCGGCGAAATTCATGTGCGCAAATGCGCCGCGGCTGCTGATTACCGTCCCTGTATTTTTGAGCATGTGTATTTTGCGCGGCCAGATTCCATTATGGACGGTATCTCCGTTTATAAATCTCGCTTGCGCCAAGGTGAGCGTCTCGCTGAAAAAATCCTGCGTGATCATCCCGATCACGATATTGACGTAATTGTGCCGATTCCTGATTCTAGCCGCATTGCCGCGCAGTCGATGGCCGCTAAGCTCGGTGTGAAATTCCGCGAAGGCTTGGTTAAGAACCGCTACATTGGCCGAACCTTTATTATGCCGGGCCAGAGCGCGCGCAAAAAGTCGGTTAAGCAAAAGCTCAATGCGATTGGCTTGGAATTTAAAGACAAGAACGTAATGTTGGTCGACGACTCGATTGTGCGCGGCACGACCTGTCAGCAGATTATTGAAATGGCCAGAGACGCCGGCGCTCGCAAGGTGTATTTTGCCTCGGCCGCACCACCAGTGCGCTATCCAAATGTCTATGGTATAGATATGCCGTCGGTTGACGAGCTGATAGCCCACGGTCGCTCGGTAGAAGAAATTCGCCTCGAAATTGGCGCCGACTGGCTTATATATCAAGACTTAGACGATTTGGTCAGCTGCTCCTCTGAAGGCAATCCCAAAATCAATGATTTTGAATGCTCGGTGTTTAACGGCGATTACGTTACCGGCGATGTCGATCAAGCCTATTTAGACAAGCTGGCGGCGGATCGCAATGACGATAGTCAAAGCACACGCAATACTGCCACGGGTGACGGTGGCTTAATTGGTTTACATAACGACGTATCCTAACGGCGCTAGCTCTGGAGTGAATTAGCATCATGACTGAACAGGAATATTTGGCTCAGCGGGTAGCGGTATTGCAGGCGGCTGAACTCGACACTCAAGCGGTGCGTAGCGGCCAGCGACGCACCGCGGAAGGAGAGCACTCAGAGCCTATTTTCACTACTTCGAGCTATGTTTTTGGCTCGGCGGCTGAAGCGGCTGCGCGGTTTTCTGGTGAGCAACCCGGTAATGTCTACTCGCGGTACACCAATCCCACAGTGCGCACTTTTGAAGAGCGTATCGCGGCACTCGAAGGTGCCGAAATGGGGGTTGCGACCTCGTCCGGTATGGCGGCAATACTCAGCACCTGCATGGCCCTGCTCAAAACTGGCGATCATATTGTGTGCTCGCGCAGCGTGTTTGGTACCACCACCGTGTTGCTGACTAAATTTTTGGGCAAGCTGGGGATTCGCACCAGCTTTGTTGATTTGGTTGACCCGCAAGCATGGCGGGCGGCCATTTGCGCTGACACGCGCTTATTGTTTTTAGAAACGCCGTCCAACCCGTTGTCGGAAGTCGCTGACATTCGCGCCCTGGCCGATCTGGCTCACGAGCACAACTGTTGGTTGGTGGTGGATAACTGTTTTTGCACCCCAGCCTTACAGCTGCCGCTCGCCTTGGGCGCCGATATCGTTGTGCATTCGGCGACTAAATACCTAGACGGCCAGGGCCGCTGTATTGGTGGCGCGGTAGTTGGTCGCCGCGAACAAATGGAAGAGGTGCTGGGCTTTATTCGCACAGCGGGGCCGAGCATGAGCCCCTTCAATGCATGGGTCTTCCTAAAGGGCTTAGAAACTCTGCGCTTGCGGATGATGGCCCACAGTGCCAGCGCGTTGAGCTTGGCGCAGTGGCTGCAAGCGCAGCCGAATATCGACAAAGTATATTACTCTGGCCTAGAAGATCACCCCCAGCACGCACTGGCAGCGGCTCAGCAAAAAGCCTTTGGCGGCGTGATGTCCTTCGAGGTGCGCGGTGATAAAGCTGCCGCGTGGCGCTTTATCGATGCCACTCGTTTGGTGTCGATTACCGCCAATCTTGGTGACGCCAAAACCACCATAGTGCATCCGGCAACTACCACTCACGGTCGTCTCACGCCAGAGCAGCGCGCAGAGGCGGGTATTCGCGATAACCTCATTCGGGTTGCGGTAGGTTTAGAGGATATCGCCGACCTACGCGCTGATTTACAGCGCGGACTCGATGCAGTCTGAGCGCTTGACTATTCTCGCCGAGGTTGGCGCTGAAATTGGCCGGGTGGTGCTGGGCAAGGATCGCCAAATTCAGCAGGCGCTGTGCTGCTTGCTGGCGCGGGGGCACCTGCTAATTGAAGACGTACCAGGGGTGGGTAAAACCACCTTGTCCCACGCCTTTGCTAAGGTAACGGGCCTAGATTATCAGCGCATGCAGTTTACTAGCGATTTGTTGCCAGCCGATATTCTCGGGGTGTCGATATTTGACCGCAATAGCAATGGCTTTCATTTTCATCCCGGGCCGATTTTTACTCAGTTTTTACTTGTTGATGAAATTAATCGCGCCAGCCCCAAAACCCAGAGTGCGCTATTAGAAGCCATGGCTGAGCAGCAGGTCAGTATCGAGGGAGAAACCCGTGTACTGCCCAAGCCGTATTTTGTGATGGCAACCCAAAACCCCTTGTTTCAGTCGGGTACATTTCCATTGCCTGAGTCTCAGCTCGACCGCTTTTTAATGCGGATTTCGCTGGGCTACCCCGACGAGCGCTCCGAACGGCGCTTGTTGGCCGGTGGTGATTCCCGTGCCTTGCTAGGCCAGTTGCGACCGCTTTTGAGCGCGGACAAAATCATTGCCCTGCAAGACGCCGTCGATAAAATTGAAGTGCGCGACAGCGTGCTGTCTTATGTACAGCGCCTGATTGGTTTCACTCGGCAAGACTCGCACTATGCTTTTGGTTTGTCTACGCGGGCGGCGCTGGCGCTCATTCAGTGTGCCAAGGCGTGGGCAATGCTACAGGGTCGCGACTACGTTTTGCCCGACGATATTCAGCTAGTGCTAGAGCCGGTGGCGGGGCACCGACTTAGCGCAGCGGCCGACAGTCAGGGCGATGGCCCCGACCTGATTAAGCGTCTGATGTCGCAGGTACCGGTAGTGGTATAGCGATGACAAGCCGGATTCGAGCGCTGTTTCGTCGACAATTCAACAAGTGGCTAGACAAGCGCAGCCCGCGCTGCAGTGAAATTACTCTCAATCAACGTCGTATTTTTATTATTCCCTCCAGTGCTGGCTTGGGCTTTGCAATTATGTTGCTAGGTCTATTATTGCTGGCGATTAATTATCAAAATAACCTCATCTTTGCTTTGTGTTTTTGGCTGTTCAGTATTTTCTTGGTGGCCATTCTCCACACCTACGCAAATCTGGCGGGGCTAGTATTACGTGCTGGCGCTGCCGAACCGGTGTTTGCTGGCGAGCTGGCGCGTTTTCATTTGCATTTGGGCGCGGGGCAGCGTGATCGTCATCGTTTAAATGTGGGCTTTCCTGGTCAGCAATTAGAAATATGCGATATCGACGCCGAGACCGGGGCCAGCAATCTCATCATTCAATACCCAGCCCAACAGCGCGGCGCATTGCGGCCCGGGCGCTTGGAAATTGCCTCGCGCTTTCCGCTGGGAATATTGCGCTGCTGGAGCGCACCGTCGTTAGATTGGCACTGTCTTGTGTACCCGCGGCCGCGCTATTTACGGCCGCTTTTTAACGATGCGGATAATGGCGAGGGCAATATTCCCGACCGCAGCAGCGACAGCGATGAATTTAGTGGGTTTAGTCGCTACCAAGCGGGGCAGTCGCCGCGCCGGATTTTTTGGAAGGCCTACGCGAAAGGGCAAGGTTTACTAACCAAACAATACGAGCAGTCCCAAGCCGATGAGCTGCTTTTAGCCTGGGATAGCCTTGATGGCCTCGGCGTGGAGGATCGTCTCAGTACGCTGTGTGCGTGGGCACTGGATTGTGACAAGCGCGGTGTGGCATTCGGATTAAAACTGCCAAACCGAAGTTTGTCCGCGGCCTGCGGTGCGGCCCACTTAGCTAAGGTTCTGCGCGAGCTGGCGGTGTATCGATGAGTGCGGTGAAAATCAATTTTGTCGCGGAGCGGCAATCGGTAATGTGGCTGTTAATCGCCCAGCTGGTGACGATTTTACCTCAGCTAGGCAATTTGCCAGTATGGGTTGTGGCGGTGTGGGCGGGGGTCGCGTTTTGGTATTGGCGAATTGTTACCAAGGCTTGGTCTTATCCGCCGCGCTCAGTTAAAAGCGGTTTGGTATTGATGGTTGTCGCTGGGGTGTACTTCACTTTTGCTTCTTTGTTTTCGCTGGAGGCCATGGTTACCATCTTGGTGTTGGCGATTATTCTTAAATTACTGGAGTTAAAAACCGCGCGTGATCACTGGCTGGTATTGATGCTCAGCTATTTTGTGCTTGCCTGCGGGTTTTTATTTTCCCAGCAAATTGCTGCGCTGTTATTGGCGTTAATCCAAATTGCACTGCTGTTAATGGCCCAGCAGTCGCTGCACCGCAGCAATGCCAAGGCTCAGCCAATGTTGAGGCTGGTAGCGGTGATGGCCCTACAATCCCTACCGCTGATGTTGATACTGTTTGTCATTTTTCCCCGTATTGGCCCCTTGTGGACAATGCCTTTGCCAGGTGGCGAGGGGGTGACGGGTATGTCGGACTCCCTAGAATTTGGCGATATCGCCAAGCTCAGTCAATCGGGTGCACTGGCTTTTCGGGTGCGTTTTGACGGGGCAAAACCAGCTCCGCAAGATTTGTACTGGCGGGGTTTGGTGTTGGACGAGTTTGACGGCCGCCGCTGGAGTCGTAGTTCTTGGTCACTGTGGTCTAATAAAACGACGCCACCGGCGTTAGCATCGCCGTTGCTTAATTACACTGTTACCTTGGAACCTAGCGCGCACAAATGGCTGTATGCCTTGCCGCTAGCCGTGGTGAATCGAGATGATATAGCGTACAACAAGCAACATCTGTGGCTGACGAAACGGCCTTTGAACGGCCGTTTGCAATACACCGCGAGCAGTCAGTTAGCCCAGTATTTACCCGACGCTGATGCCATTAATCGCAGTAATTTACGCTTGGTGGGCGACAGTAATCCTCGCGCTCGGGCCTTGGCGGCGGAGTGGCAGCGTCAGTGGCCTGCCGGCTCAGATCGAGTGGCTGCAGCGGTGCAATATTTAAAGCAGAACCCCTTTGTGTATACCCTCACGCCGCCGCGCTTGGGCGAAAACAACGTTGATGAGTTTTTGTTTGATACACGGCAGGGCTTTTGCGAACATTTTGCCGGTAGTTTTGTGTTTTTGATGCGCGCGGCGGGAGTACCCGCGCGGATTGTGGTGGGGTATCAAGGGGGTGAGTTTAATGATCGCGACGGTTATTTGCTGGTACACCAGTCCGACGCCCACGCCTGGGCTGAGGTGTATATAGAGGGGCAGGGCTGGCAGCGAGTAGACCCCACCGCAACGGTGGCACCGTCGCGGGTGCGCTTGGGCGCAGAGGCCGTGTTTCGAGGCAAAGATGGGTATTTGGCGGGCGATGCTATGTCGCTGCGCAAATACGAGTGGGCTAAGCGTATGCGCTATTTTGTCGATAATATAAATTATGCGTGGGCGCGCTGGGTTTTAAATTATGACTCAGGTATCCAAAACAATTTTCTTGAGAAGGTATTGGGTGATATAAACCCACAGCGTTTAATGCTGCTGATATTAATGGCCGGCGGGATACCCTTGGCCACGGCGGCATTTTTTAGTTTGCGATTGCCGCGGTCTGCCAGCGAGGATTTGGCGGCGCGCTATTATTTGGCGAGTTGCCGAGCCTTAGCGAAACGGGGGATTGTACGGCGCAGTGCTGAAACCCCCGCAGATTTTGCCCAGCGGGTTCAGCGTGAGCAACCCTGTTGGGCCGGCTGGTTGGTGGCGCAGACGCATTTGTTTAGTCAGTGCAGTTATCTGCCCTGTGACAGCCATGCATACAAGCAGAATTTAGCACTATTGAAACGCGCCCAACGGCCCAAGAAATGGATCGATCGCGACGTTCAATCCACAGCAGTTGATAAATAGGGTAGATCGCCAATGAGTAAGTTTTTCATATTGTTATTTGCTAGCGGGGTTATGTTTTACCTAAACCGTATGCTAAATAGCATGCTAATTAATTTTGCCGAGAAGAATCAACACTCAGCGCTACGAGTTGGCTATGTGCGCAAAACCTTAAATTTTGGGTCGTTGCTACTGGGCTTTGTGTTGGTGTGTTTTTTTCTCGGCCTTGGCTACCACCAAGTGTTTATTTTTATGTCTTCTTTTTTGGCGGTGCTGGGCATCGCTTTAATTGCGCAGTGGTCGATGCTTAGTCATTTAACCGCTGGCGTAATTATCTTTTTTGCCTTCCCTTATCGTATTGGCGACCGCATTAAAGTGGTTGATAAAGACGATGATATCACCGGCCGTATTCTCGAGATCGCCCTGTTTCATGTGTTAATCCGTCGCGATGATGGCACTACGGTGGTCTACCCAAACAGCATGATATTGCAAAAAGCGGTGATCAAATTGCCTGCGTACGCGGTAGTAAATCCGCCGCCTGGCAACTCTAAACCCGCTATTGATTTAGGCGCGGCGCCGGCCCAGCAAAAGGAAATGGATGATCAGGTGTAGGTCCTTGCCGACAAATTCGCAATGTTGAATTTTCAGCTGCGGTAGGCCTTTAAAAAAATCTGCACGCAGCTGCGAGCATAGGCTTCTAAGTCGGCAGGGGATTTGCTCTGTGTGAGACAGAGCAAACTGCGAAACTGGGTCTCGCTGTGGATCATTGCAATTAATTGACTGGTTGCGAATTCAATATTGTTAATCTGCAAGTGACCGAGGCGACATTGCTCGCCGAGGTAGTCGTACAGCCGCTGGCGAATTTTGCCCGGCCCCGCCGCCCAAAACAACTCCCCAACTTCGGTGTTGCCACTTTCGCGCACGCAAACGCGAAAGATGGCAATGGCCTCATCGCTACTTAATAGCGAGGTAAGGTGCGTGCAGAAGTAGTTTAAATAGGTTTCAAAATCCATTTCAGCGCCGTGCTTTTCTGGTACTAGGTCGTACTCCTCGCATTTGGCGTCGATGGCGGCAGTGAATAATTGCTGCTTATTGCCAAAGTGACTGTATACCGTCTGTTTGGAAACCCCTGCGGATTTTGCAATCCCTTCCATGCTGACTTTTTCAAAGCCGTGTTCGACAAAGAGCGCACCTGCGGCGTCAATAATTTGGCCGCGTTTTTCTTCATCTTTCGATCTACCACGTTTTTCTTGCACGTCGCTTAACTCGCATTGCTTTTTTGTTATGTTAACTTAAACAAAATAGACTGGACAGTCCAGTTTGATTTATCTATATTCGTGCCAATCTGTATCCGGTGAGAATATTGACCATGAAACGCTTTTATCCCTTAGCGGCAATGTTTAGTTTAGCTATTTTAATGCCCGCGTGGGCGCTGGCAGACATGCCAAAGCGTGTGGTGAATAGCCTCGTTATTGAGCGTCAGCCGACTTACGAGGCGAAGCGCTTATTTGCGGGCCGCGTTATTGGCAGCCAGCGCGCCGAAATTGGATTTGAGTTGGCGGGTAAAGTGCTCAGTGTCAATGTTGAAGACGGGGATCATGTCGAAGCGGGGCAGCTGCTTGCCACCTTAGATTTGCGAGCGCTACATATTGAGCGCACGGAGCTAGAGGCCGCTCAGCACGAAGTGAATACCCGATTACAGCAAATAGACAAGGATCTGTTACGCTTTCAGGCCCTGCACGAAAAGGCCTATGTTTCGGATGGCCAGCTAGAAAGTTTGCGCTCAAATCGCCAAGCCACTGCCGCGCAATTGGCGCAGGTCGAGTCCAAGCTTAAGGGTGTAGCCTTAAAACTGAAAAAATCTCAGTTAATTGCCCCCTTTGCTGGCGAGGTTGCCACTATGCAGTTGGAGGCGGGGGTACTGGTTGCGCCTGGTCAAGCGCTCATGCAGGTGGTGCAAACCAATAGTAATGAGGCGGTTTTTGGCATCTCTGACCAGCTTGGTCGCAACCTGGTGATCGGCCAGGCGCTTACCGTATTTGGCGATTTTGGCGAGTGGCAAAGTAGTTTGATTGCGGTTTCCCAAAACCTTGATTGGCGCACTCAGACCCGCACGGTGCGCGTATCGCTGCCAGTGCAAGCGCCCGCGGTAGACGGCAATACCGCGTATCTAGAGCTGCCAGAAAGTCGCCCGGTAGCGGGCTTTTGGTTGCCTTTACAGGCTCTGCTTGAAGATGTACGTGGTACATGGGCGGTTTATCAGCTTGTTCCCAACCCAGAAATAGAGGATAGCTACCAACTCCAAAAGCGCTCGGTGCAGCCGGTGTATCAGTTTGATGGTCAGGTTTATCTGAGCGCAGAGTTACAGAGTGGTGATCGCGTTGTTAGCGGCGGCATTCACCGCCTTGCTCCCGGCTTGCATGTTAGCCTGGCGCAGGAGTAAACAGTGATGAATCAAAAGCTACTCAATAACCCGCGCATGGTGGCTCTGGCCTTCGTCTTAATTGTGGTTGCGGGACTTGCAGCTATTGCCAGCTTACCTAGAACCGAAGATCCGCATATGACGAATCGTCATGCGCTGGTTGTAACCACTTTTGCCGGTGCTAGTGCTGAGCGGGTGGAAACCTTAATTTCGGAGCCGTTGGAAAATGTGATTCGTCGCGTTCCCGAAGTTGTTCACGTCACCTCGCACTCTAGCAGTGGGGTATCGGTGATTGTGGTGCAGCTTAGTGACGAAGTGTACGGCAAAGAAAACGTCATACTGTGGGCTGATATTCGCGACAAAATTGAACAGGCGAGACACCTGTTGCCAAGTGGCGCAGGGGCGCCAGTGGTCGATTCTGAGCGCGGTCACGCCTTTACGTGGATTGGTGCGCTGGTTTGGAAAGGCGAAGGTGAGGGCGACGAATTGCGTTTAGGCCGCTATGCCCAAGAATTAGCCAGCCGACTGCGCAGCTTGTCGGGCACTGACTTGGTGTCAATTTACGGTGCACCACGTGAGGAGGTGCAGGTTAAGGTTGATGTTGTTAAAGCGGCCGCGGTTGGTCTGGATGTGCCGCAAATAGCTGCACTGTTAAATAATAGTGATGCTAAAACCGCTGCGGGGGAGTTAAATAACGGCCGCCAGCGTTTATCTCTGGAGCTGGAAGGTGGCTTTGACGAGCTGGAGCGCATTCGCCGTACGCCATTGCTCACACTGGCAAGTGGCGGTTCTCTGCAGCTACAGGATATTGCCAAAATCTATCGCGGTGAGCCCGACTCGCCGTCGGACTTTGCAATTATTGACGGTGAGCGCGGCGTGGCGGTGGCTTCGCGCATGTTGCCAGACCGGCGTGGTGATCATTGGACGACCGCCTTGCAGGCCGAGGTCGCTGCCTTTGCCAAAACCTTGCCCGCCGAGATTGGCGTGCAGGAATTATTTGTGCAGGAGCGCTATAACGATGTGCGCCTTGGCGACCTCGTTTCTAATATTTTTCTGGGCTTTATCTTTATATTTTTGATTCTGCTTTACACCTTGGGTTGGCGATCTGCGGTGATTGTTGCGGTGTCACTGCCATTGACCATGCTGTTTTCGCTGGCGTGCATGCGTTTTTTCGACTTGCCTATTCACCAAATGTCGGTTACTGGTTTGATCGTGGCGCTGGGAATTATGGTTGATAATGCCATTGTGGTTGTCGATATTGTGATGCGTAATCGGCGTCAGGGCTATTCCTCAATCGCGGCTGCCACCAAAGCCTTGAGGCATCTCTGGGTACCCTTGTTGGGGTCAACGTTAACCACCATTTTAACCTTTATGCCGATTGTATTGATGCCAGGGCCGGCGGGGGAGTTTATTGGGCCACTACCTAGGGCGGTGATCTTTTCTCTGGTTGGCTCATGGATAATTTCGCTGTTTATTATTGCGCCTATTGCTGGCCGCTGGCTGGCGAAAGATCAGGGGCGCGGTATTGCGCATCCCAGATTGGATCAGAAATTTCGGTCGGTATTGGCATGGATTCTAGAGCGGCCGCGACGGGTTATTTTACTGTCAGCCATTCTACCGCTGTGTGGGTTTATGGCGATTAAAACTTTACCAGAACAATTTTTTCCGCCCTCCGATCGCGACATGATTAATTTTGAATTCTTTTTACCCGCGGGTAGCAGTATTCACGAGACGAGAGAGGCGACGGAGCGGCTTAGCGAAATTATAAATAAACACCCTGAAGTTTTGGCCCTCAATTGGTTTGTGGGTAGAAATGGCCCCTCGTTTTACTACAACTTAAAAGACAGTCGCGATGGCTCGTCTAATTACGCACAAGCCATGATTACCATGGTCGACTTTAGTGCTGCCAATCGCCTTGTCGGTGAGTTGCAGGAAGAGTTGGATGCAGCTTTTCCAAATTACCAAATAGTGATTCAGCGTTTGGCGCAGGGGCCGCCATCTAATGCGCCGGTAGAGCTGCGCTTATATGGCAGTAATTTAAGCCAGTTGAAAGCAATGGGCGATCATTTGCGGCGCATCGCTTTAGAAACTGAAGATGTTATTCAGGTACAGGACTCCCTTGGTGAGGTTGTGCCAAAAATCTGGATAGACGTTGACGAAAGTGAGGCCCAGCGCAGCAAAGTTGGCCTTAAAGATTTATCGCAGTTACTAGCGGCCAGTGTCGATGGCGTACTTAGCAGCAGCCTACTTGATCGCACCCAGCAAATCCCTGTGCGGGTGTCGGGTGCTGACGTGAAACAGGTGAGTGTAGATAAACTGATGTCTTTCCCGTTGGCACTGCCAACAGGGCCTAGGCCGCTATCTGCCCTAGCTGACGTTAATCTGCGGCCGGCGCAGGCGCGAATATCACGGCGCGATGGCCAGCGTATGAATAGCGTGGGCGTTTTTGTGGCTAATGGCGTGTTGCCCGCTGTGGTTTTAGAGCGAATTAAGGCTAAATTGGCTGCTGAGGACTTTCAGGTTCCCGATGGCTATACCTTAGAAATTGGTGGCGAGGCTGAGGAGCGCAATAATGCAGTAGGCAAGCTCTTAGGTAGTGTGGGTATTATCGCGGTACTGCTGCTGGTTACGGTACTCATGGCTTTTGATTCCTTCCGTTTGACCGCGCTGGTATTTGCAGTGGCGATACAGTCGGCAGGTATGGGTATGTTAAGCCTGTGGCTAGGCCAATTCCCCTTTGGATTTACGGCCATTATTGGCCTTATGGGGTTAATGGGCTTGGCAGTTAACGCGGCTATTGTGATCTTAACCGAACTCAAAGCCTCGCCGCTGGCAATGGCTGGCAATAGGGCGGAAATCGTTGAAACCGTGGCCACCTGTACCAAGCATATCAGCTCGACCACCATTACTACGGTAGCCGGCCTAATTCCTCTTATTCTGGCAGGAGGCGGGTTTTGGCCGCCGTTTGCCATTGTGCTGGCCGGCGGGACCGTGTTGACCACGATCTTGTCGCTGTTTTTTGTGCCAGCCGCCTTTTTAGTGCTCCGTAAACCCTATGTTCTCAAATACCTACCCAAGAGCGGGCAAAGCGCCTTAGCAGAGGGCGGGCTTGAAATCCCTGCGCCGGTAGAGTCTTCCAACGCGGCCCGCTAGGGTCGCGATCTCGTCACTATTCTTTCTTTGGCAAAGCCTGGCCTTGCATAGCTTATTGACCTGTGACACAATAACTTTCGGTTTGATGGCGCTATGCCTATTCATTGATGTTTTTATTGTGTCAGGCCATTAGCGCCTGCTGTGTAATATAAAAAGAAGGTAGAAGCTATGACAGCACCCTATGATCACCCCCTAAATTTAACGATGCAGGCTATCCTGACTTACGGTAGTTGGGCATTGACCTTGGTATTTTTGGTGCTGGCACTGCGCATGAGCGCGAAAGAGCGCACGCCTTTTTATGTGTTGATAATTTTGGCTGCAATGGTTGGCGCTTTTGCTGAGCCTTTGTATGACGAAGGCTTGATGCTGCTGTTTTACGTACCTGGTATTTGGACGCATTTTTCGGCGTTTAATATTCCCCAGCCTCTTTGGACCCACAGTGGTTATGTGGTTTTGTACGCGAGTGCAGCAATTTATATTTGTCAGCAAATCCACGCAGGCACCCTAACCAAAAAAGCACTTTATGGCTGGGCATTAATTGAGCTGGCAATGTCTTGCACTTTTGAAATGATTGGTATTAACGGCGGCGCTTATGAATATTGGGGCCCCCACGTATTCCGCATCTTCAATTACCCTTTAGTAATTGGCGTGTTAGAGGCAGCTCAAGTAATTTGTTTCAGCGTTGCTGCGGCAGAGCTGCGCAAGCGGGTTAGCGGGCCTATGGGCTTGCTGGGGCTATTTTTAGTATTCCCTTGCACATTCTATTTGGCGAACTTCGGTGCGGGATCTTTTGTAATTATTGCCCTGCACTTAGATCAGCCTTCAACATTGCTGGTTACCATTGCTACCTTGCTAAGCCTTGGTTCGGCATTGCTGTTAATTCGCGCTGCTGCCTCATTTTTGCCAGACGAAGCCACTGCGCTTGCGAAAACGCGAGCCACCGGCGAATTAGGTGCTACTGTAAACGGTTAATTTTTCGAATTTAGGCCTCTTTTTACCACCCTTCGGGGTGGTTTTTTGGTTTGTGGGTAAGCGTTTTGGAATGGGTAATATTACTAAGCGCGGCAGCTTTGTGAATCTTGCTTGCTAGTTGTTGGTATACTGCCGCGCAATATGCCTGCCTATGAAGCTGGCTGGGGCCACGGTCTGCCGTGTTTGCAAACCCTTAGAGAAATTGACACCATGAATTTGAACCAAGATATTCAGCAAATTAACAATAAAATTGATTTGTTTCGTCGCAAATTAGAAACTGCCAAGCTGCGTGACGATCAAAAGTCGGTCCTGCATTTCAAGAAAGAGTTGAGCACCCTCAATCGGAAAATTGCGAGCATCAAAGGCATGCAAACTGCACAAAACAGCAGTAAGGCCGACGCTTTAAAAGAATTGGGCTTTCACCGAGCTTTGACTAAAGCCGAGCAGGCGGATATGGGGAAATTTAAAAAGACGGTCAGAGGTTTGGTGGTAGTGCATCCGCTTACCGCGCTAGGCCGCGAAATGGGGATTAGCGCAGTGACTGGCTACGCGCCAGCGAAGTTTTAATTTCTATGCGCTCTCACTCCTAAATAATCGCTTTGGACGAGGCCTTTTGATACAGGGGGATTACCTCCGCCTGGCGATATGGCGATAATAATACACCTGCTATCGTATTTAAGGCGATGCAAGGTGGCCGCTGCTTAGTCACGCCAGTGTCTAAAATATTGGTTTTTGCCGGTAATTCTTTTTAACCCCGATTTAGCTCCTACCTAGAACACCTGTTTAAGCCCGGGTTTGTAACAAAATGTCTTTTTTTTTGTTGCCTATCGACATGGTTCCCGTCGCTGCTTTTACGACAGAATAGGCCTCGATTTTTTCGGCGTGCGCAGGGTTTGCTGCGATTAGGCGAAAACCAGCGAGTCATTATGGTGGAGTATATGGAAAGAGATTGTTTTACCGAGGAGCAGAGTCAATTTCGCGATGCCTATCGGCGCTTTTTAGACAAAGAAGTGGCGCCTTTTCGTGAAGAATGGCGCAAGGCGGGTATTGTTCCTCGTGAAATATTCAAGAAAATGGGTGAGCAAGGTTATTTGCTCACTTGGGCTGCTGAGGAGTTTGGCGGCCTTGAAATCAATGATTTTCGCTACCAGCAAATTATGATTGAAGAGGATGGCCGCAATGGCGAAGTGGGGCTTTTCCACACCTTGCACAGTCGCCTCGTCGCACCATATTTAAAACATTTTGGAAGTCCCGAGCAGCAGCAGCGCTTTATACCGAGCTGTGTTAGTGGCGATAGTATTCTCGCCATTGCGATGACTGAACCCGATGCGGGCAGTGACTTAGCGGGTATGAAGTCGCGGGCCGAAGACAAAGGTGACCACTGGCTGTTAAACGGTTCTAAAGTGTATATCTCCAATGGCATTTTGGCCGATGTGGTGATTGTCGCGGCCAAGACTAACCCTGAGAGGCCTCGGGAAATGACCTTGTTTCTGGTTGAGGCTGGCATGGATGGTTTTGAGCGTGGCCGCAATTTAGATAAGCTGGGTTTGAAAGCGCAGGATACCGCCGAGTTGTTCTTTACCGATGTCAAAATCCCCAAGGCAAACGTGTTGGGTGAAGTCGGTCGGGGTATGCACCATCTAATGCAAGGCCTGGCCGAAGAGCGCTTGATCACGGCCTGTATCTCCTTGGCCGCCGCTCAAAGTGCCTTCGATTTGACTAAAGCCTTTGTTGAGGAGCGCAAAGCCTTTGGGAAGTTCTTGTCTGAACAGCAAAACACTCGTTTTAAAATGGCCGGTATGCGTACCGAGATTGACGTGGCGCAGGCTTTTATTGATCAGTGTGTGGCGCAACATAATGTTGGGCGTTTAACAGCAGATTCCGCATCTAAGGCTAAACTGTATTGTTCCGAAGTAGAGGGCCGCATGGTTGATGAGGGTGTTCAGCTCCACGGCGGCGCGGGTTATATGCAGGAATATGAAATTTGTAATCTGTATGCCAATGCACGAATCAGTCGGATTTTGGCTGGGACCTCTGAAATCATGAAAGAAATCATAGCGCGGTCAGTTTTTGACAAGCGTTAATCACTAATTATTTACGTTCACTAAAGCAGGAGAAAACTCATGGATATTAAAGGTAAAGTTGCAATTGTTACTGGTGGTGCTTCTGGGCTAGGTGAAGGAACCGTCCGTGCCTATGTAGCTAAAGGTGGAAAGGTTGCTATTTTTGATATGAACGCCGACCGCGGTAATGCCATTGTCGCCGAGTTGGGTGCAGACAATGTTAGCTTCCACAATGTAAACGTGGCTGACGAAGCCTCTGTGGCGACCGCGATTGCTGAAGTGATGGCGAATTTTGGCGCCATTCATATCTGCAATAACTATGCAGGCATCGGTAATGCCGTTAAAACTTTGAGCAAAAATGGCGCATTCCCCTTAGACGCCTATAAAAACGTGATTAACGTTAATTTGATCGGCACGTTTAACGTGGCTCGCCTTGCGGCTGAGCAAATGGCTAAGAACGAGCCTTACGACGGCGCTAATGCCCGTGGTGTTATCATCAATACCGCTTCCGTAGCTGCCTACGAAGGTCAGGTTGGTCAGGTTGCCTACAGCGCGTCTAAAGGCGGCGTGGTTGGTATGACTCTGCCAATGGCGCGGGATTTGGCGTCTTACGGTATTCGCGTAAACACAATTGTACCTGGTCTGATTCACACGCCTCTGTTCGATACTCTGCCAGAAGCGGCTTACAAATCACTGGAAAACAGCGTTGTTAACCCTCAGCGTCTGGGTCGTCCTGACGAAATTGCACATTTGTCGGTCATGATTGCCGAAAACGAGTACATGAATGGCGAATCCATCCGTTTAGATGGCGCAATTCGCATGCAGCCTCGTTAATTTAGCTGACTTGGCATTTGCTGGCACTGCGCCTTTGCTGCAGTGTCGCATCCAATCAATGTGAATCTATATTGATACGTGTCGGTAGTGCTTTGCTACAAAATTTCCCTAGGCCTGAGTAACGAATGGAGAATAATGATGAGCGATGAAGTATTAGTCAGTGTTGAAGATGGCGTGATGATTGTGACCATCAACCGTCCGAAAGCAAAGAATGCAGTCAATCTTGCTGTTGCCCAAGGCATCGCTGCGGCAATGGAAGAGCTGGATAGTAACGATTCGATTCGCGCGGCAATTATTACCGGAGCCGACAACACTTTTTGCGCAGGTATGGATTTAAAAGCGTTTGTAAGTGGTGAAACCCCAGTAGTAAAAGGGCGCGGTTTTGCTGGCTTGTGCGAGAAGGGCCCCAAGAAGCCACTTATCGCTGCCGTTGAAGGCTTTGCCCTGGCTGGCGGTTTTGAAATTGCAATTAGCTGCGACTTGGTTGTTGTTGCCGATAATGCCAAATTTGGTATTCCCGAAGCTAAGCGTGGCTTGGCGGCGGCGGCTGGTGGTTTGATGCGTTTACCTCGTCAAATTCCATCGCGTATTGCTATGGAAATGGCCTTAACCGGTGACTTTATCACCGCTCAGCGCGCCTATGAGTTGGGTCTGGTCAATCGTGTGGTTGAGGCTGGTGGTGCTCTTGAAGGCGCTAAAGCTTTTGCGCGCAGCATTGCAGCCAACGGTCCAATGGCAGTAATTGCGAGTAAGCAGGTGGTGATTGATTCGCAGGATTGGCAGCAAGACGAAATGTTTGCCAATCAAGGCAAGATAGTTAACCCAGTATTTACCAGTAAAGATGCTATTGAAGGCGCCACTGCCTTTGCAGAAAAGCGCGCACCCAACTGGAAAGGTTGTTAATCGCCCGCAGGGCATTAGACGAGGATAGGAATATGAAAGAAGCATGGATTATTGATGCCTGCCGCACGCCTCGCGGTATTGGTAAAGCGGGTAAGGGCGCATTAGCCGGTATTCACCCCCAGCAATTGGGTGCCACGGTACTTAAGGCCTTAGCTGAGCGGAATAATTTAAACACTGCCGATGTCGATGACATTATCTGGGGTACTAGTGCCCAACGCGGTCGGCAAAGTGGTGACCTAGGACGAATGGCGGCACTGGATGCAGGTTACGACGTGCGCTCTAGTGCAGTTACCTTAGACCGTTTCTGTGGGTCAGGTATCACCGTGGTTAATTTGGCGGCCGCAAATATCATGTCTGGTATGGAAGATGTGGTCATTGCCGGTGGCACCGAGATGATGTCTACCTACGCGGAAGATGGCAAAAACCAGTCACCCTTTATGGATGCCGGTAATACCCGCTTGCGTGAAAGTCACCCGCAGCCACATCAGGGTATTTGTGCGGATGCTATTGCGACCTTGGAAGGCATCTCCCGCGAAGATTTGGATCAATTGGCAGTTACTAGCCAGCAGCGCGCTGCGCATGCGATTGCCAATGGCCATTTCGATAAGAGCTTGGTGCCGGTTTACCATGAAGACGGTACGCTCGCGCTAGACAAAGAAGAGTTTCCGCGTCCGGGCACGACCTTAGAAGGTCTGTCTCAGTTAAAGGCTGCGTTTTCTGAATTGGCTTATTACCCTTTGGATGAACAGGGTACGACTTACGCCGGTTTGGTTAATAAGGTTTATCCGGACCTTAAGATCAGTCACGTACATCACGGCGGTAACTCCTCTGGTGTGGTTGATGGCGCGGCAGCCCTTTTGCTGACTTCACCTGAATATGCAAAAGCCCACGGTTTAAAGCCTCGCGCTAAAATCGTCGCTATGGCCAATATGGGTGATTCACCAACCTTGATGCTCAACGCACCTGTACCAGCAACCTTGAAAGTGCTGAAAAAAGCGGGTTTGACCATCGACGATATCGATCTTTTCGAAATCAACGAAGCCTTTGCCGTGGTTGCGGAGAAGTATATTCGCGACCTGAAATTGGATCGCGATAAGGTCAATGTAAACGGTGGAGCAATGGCCTTGGGTCACCCCATTGGTGCAACTGGCGCCATCCTTATCGGTACCTTGTTGGATGAGCTTGAGCGTCGTGGATTAAAGCGTGGCTTGGTTACCATGTGCGCTGCCGGCGGCATGGCGCCAGCCATTATCATCGAACGCATCTAGGTGGTATTAAGGTGAGGGTTGGCCAATGAGGACGCGTATTACCGATATGCTGGGGATTAAATACCCCATTATTCAAGGCGGTATGCAGTGGGTTGGGCGCGCCGAGTTGGCCTCGGCGGTGTCGAATGCCGGTGGTTTAGGTATATTGACCGCGCTGACCCAGCCAACGCCAGAGGACTTGTATCAGGAGATTTTGCGCTGTCGTGAAATGACCGATCAGCCCTTTGGCGTTAACCTGACTATTTTGCCAACAATAAACCCCGTGCCCTATATGGAATATGCGGAGGCGACGATTCGCGGCGGCGTTAAAGTGGTGGAAACCGCTGGCCGCAGTCCTGAAGCGTTTATGCCGCTATTTAAGGCCAATGGGGTTCGGGTTATTCATAAATGCACCTCAGTCCGTCACGCCCTTAAGGCGGAGCGAATTGGCTGTGATGCGGTGAGTGTAGACGGCTTTGAATGTGCTGGTCATCCCGGCGAAGACGATGTCACCAATATGATTTTGCTGCCCGCTGCTGCGGCCAAACTGAGTATTCCTATGATCGCCTCCGGCGGTATTGGCGATGCCTTGGGTTTGGTGGCGGCGTTGGCGCTGGGCGCTGAGGGCATCAATATGGGCACGCGTTTTGTTGCTACCAAGGAAGCGCCGGTACATGACAATGTGAAGCGCGCCATGGTAGCTGCAGACGAGCGGCAAACTACCTTGATTTTCCGCAGTTTGAACAATACCGCGCGGGTTTTTCGCAATAGTATTGCCGAGCAAGTAACGGAAATAGAAGGTCGCGACGGTAAAACCGACTTTGCCGACCTGCAGTCACTGGTTGCCGGCGCCCGAGGGCGAGTGAATGTATTGGAGCAGGGCGATACCGAGGACGGTATTTGGACTGCTGGCATGGTCATAGGCTTAATCAATGACATTCCCAGTTGTCAGGAATTGCTAGACCGCATGGTTAGCGAAGCTCAAGCAATCATTCGTCAGCGTTTGGTGGGTTTTTGCAGTGATGACTAGTGTATTTGTATTATTTGACTAGCTTTATTTAGCGAGCTTGAAGCCCTGCTGTTTCGATAGTTCGAGACGCAGGGCTTTTTTATTGCCCTTACACGTCGTGATTTTGGCAGTGAGACGCATTTGTGAGCGAATAAACCCATTTGAATCCGCCCAGACCATAGCCTTAGCGGCCCAGCTTGACTAAAATGCACTCCTTTCGGCTTGGAATTTAACAGTTTCCGTGCCAGTCCCAGTATTGTCGGGTTTTTAGCGCCCGAGATATTGCCTGATGTTTTAAAGGAGCAATAGTGGATTCGGTCAAAGTAGGAATATGTGGTTTAGGGACCGTGGGCAGCGGTACGTTTGCGGTATTGAAGCGCAATGCAGCAGAAATCTCCGCTCGGGTTGGCGCCGACATCGTGGTGGCGCAAATCGGTTCGCGTCGCGATAATCCCAAGTGCGACACCGGTGACGTGGCGATTAACCGCGACGTGTTTGCCGTGGCTGAAAACCCCGAAATCGATATTCTGGTTGAATTGATTGGCGGCACCACCGTTGCCAAAGAATTGGTTTTAAAAGCCATTGCCAATGGCAAGCATGTGGTTACCGCCAATAAAGCGCTGATCGCTGAGCATGGCAATGAGATCTTCGCCGCCGCAGCAGAGAAGGGCGTGACCGTGGCCTTTGAAGCTGCCGTCGCTGGTGGTATCCCCATCATTAAGGCCCTGCGTGAAGGCTTGGCCGGCAATAAAATTCAGTGGCTGGCCGGCATTATCAACGGCACCGGTAACTTTATTCTTTCTGAAATGCGTGAGAAGGGTCGCGACTTTGCCGATGTGTTGGCAGAAGCGCAGGAGCTGGGCTATGCCGAAGCGGATCCTACGTTTGACGTGGAGGGCATCGACGCTGCGCATAAGCTGGTTATCCTTGCCTCTTTAGCCTTCGGTATTCCATTACAGTTCGACAAGGTCTTCACCGAAGGCATTAGCCGTATTGCTCAAGAAGACGTGATCTATGCTGAAGAGCTTGGCTATCGCATCAAACACTTGGGTATTGCCCGTGACACGAGCGAAGGCATCGAGCTGCGGGTTCACCCGACCTTAATCCCTGAAAAGCGTCTGATCGCCAATGTAAACGGCGTTATGAACGCGGTGTTAGTGCAGTCAGATGCCGTTGGCCCTAGCCTGTATTACGGCGCTGGCGCCGGTGGTGAGCCGACCGCTTCTGCGGTGGTCGCAGACATTATCGATGTGGCGCGCACTTTAAGTTCTTCGCAAAGCAGCCGCGTACCGTATTTGTCATTCAAAACTGAGTCACTGAGCGCTCACCCGATACTGCCCATCGACGCCGTAGAAACCGCTTACTATCTGCGCATGGCGGCAGTGGACAAGCCCGGTGTACTGTCTAAAGTAGCGCAGATCCTCAGCGACGGCGGCATCAGCATTGAAGCCCTGATTCAGAAAGAACCCGCTGACGGCGCGAACTTGGTGCCGATGATTATCCTGACCAACCGCACCATCGAAGCCAAACTGTCGGCTGCAGTAAGCCAGATCGAAGGCTTGGAAAGCATTGTGGGTGAAGTGACTCGGATAAGAGTGGAGTCATTGGCGGGTTAAGGCCGCTTTACGCGGCACGGGAGACGGGAAACGCCAGTGCGGCTTTTGCGTCTCCCGTCTCCCATCAAGCGTTTAACTACTATAATTTAACGAACATTGAGAGCTAAAAGCACGTGAAATACATCAGCACCCGCGGCAAAGCGCCCGCCCTGAATTTTGAAGACGTTCTGCTCACTGGCCTCGCGCCAGACGGCGGTTTGTATGTGCCCGAGTCTTTGCCCAAGTACAGCAAAGCGCAGATTGCGTCGTGGGCGTCCTTGTCGTATACCGATTTAGCCTTTCAAATTATTCAGCCCTTTGTCGGCGGTTGCATTCCCGATGACGATTTAAAAGCGATCATTGACGATACCTATGTGGATTTTCGCCATCCTGCGATTGCGCCGCTGGTGCAGTTAGATCGCAACGAGTGGGTGTTGGAATTATTCCAAGGACCGACCTTGGCCTTTAAAGATTTTGCTCTGCAAATGTTGGGTCGCCTGCTCGATTACGTGCTTGAGCGTCGTCAGCAGAAAGTGGTCATTATGGGCGCGACCTCGGGCGATACTGGCTCGGCTGCGATCCAAGGCTGCAAGCGTTGCAGCAATATCGATATTTTTATTCTGCACCCTTATCAGCGGGTATCAGAAGTGCAGCGCCGCCAGATGACTACCGTGGTGGGCGAGAACATCCACAATATTGCGGTGCGCGGTCACTTCGATCACTGCCAAGCCATGGTTAAGGCCAGCTTTGCTGATCAGAGCTTCCTGCCTGAAGGTCGTCAGCTCGTTGCCGTTAACTCGATTAACTGGGCGCGGATTATGGCCCAGATCGTTTACTATTTTTATGCCGCCTACGCCGTCGGCGCGCCAGAGCGTTCGGTGAGCTTCTCGGTGCCTACCGGTAATTTCGGCGATATCTACGCCGGTTATTTGGCAAAGTGCATGGGTCTGCCAATTGAGCAGTTGGTGGTAGCGACGAACCAGAATGATATTCTGCATCGCTTTATTAGTGGCAATAAATTTGAAAAGCACGAGCTGCAGCACACCTTGTCGCCGAGCATGGACATTGTGGTATCGAGCAATTTCGAGCGGATGTTATTCGACTGCTATGATCGCGATGGTGCTGCCATTGACGATTTAATGACGCGCATGAACACCGAGACAGTTTCGATTCCAGATGCCGCTTTCGCTAAAGTGCGCGGCCTGTTCGACAGCTACGGCGTTAACGACGAAGAAACCGTGGCCATGATTGCTTCGGTTTACGAGAATAATGAGTATCTGCTCGATCCTCATTCAGCGATTGGTGTTAAGGCTGCCCGCGAATGCCGTCGCGATACCGCCACGCCAATGATCACCTTGGCCACTGCGCATCCAGCTAAATTCCCCGAAGCGGTGATGAAGGCGGGCTACCCCACAGCGCCAGCGCTACCCCATCACATGAGCGATCTCTTCGATTTGGACGAGCGCTATGAGGTCGTCGACAATAAGTTGGAAGACGTGCACGCAATGATTGCCGCGAATATTCGCGCATGATCTGTTCCTCGATTACGTGAGCGATTTTCCCAAGATAATCCTTCGTGAACCCGCCGCCGCAGAATTTTCTGCGGCAGTGCCGACCCTTCTGCAAAGACTCTACGCCAGCCGTGGCTTGTCTCGCGATGCTGATCTGGAGTCTGGCTTAGAACATTTACCCAAGCCAGAAATGAAAGGCATGAGTGATGCTTGCACCTTGCTCGCCAATGCTTTGGAAAAGCAACATCGCTTGTTGATTGTTGGCGATTTTGACTGCGACGGCGCCACCAGTACTAGCCTTGCAGTCTTGGGTTTAAGGGCCTTGGGCGCGGTGGATGTCGACTACCTTGTGCCCAATCGTTTCGAATATGGCTACGGCCTCACGCCTGAAATTGTCGCAGTAGCGGCGGAGCGCCAGCCAGATTTAATCATTACCGTGGATAACGGTATCTCCAGTATCGACGGTGTTGCCGCGGCGGCTAAGCTGGGCATTCCAGTACTGGTTACTGATCACCATTTGCCCGGTGATTCACTGCCCCACGCGGCCGCGATTGTGAATCCCAATCAGCACGGCTGCCCCTTTGCTGGTAAATCCTTGGCTGGGGTAGGGGTGATGTTTTATGTGCTGCTGGCATTGCGTAGTGAATTGCAGCAGCGGGGCTGGTTTAGCGCCGAACGGGCAAAGCCTAACTTGGCCGAGTTTCTTGATTTGGTGGCCCTTGGCACTGTGGCCGATGTGGTGCCGCTGGAGCAGCTAAACCGCATTCTTGTTGAGCAGGGTTTGCGCCGTATTCGCGCGGGTCGCTGTCGGCCTGGTATTCAGGCCTTATTGCGGGTTGCGGGTAAAGAGTCGGGGCGTTTGGTCGCCTCAGACATGGGCTTTGCGATTGGCCCGCGCTTAAACGCGGCGGGTCGCCTAGATGATATGAGTTTGGGTATTCGCTGCTTGCTCACTGAAGATGCCGATACCGCGCTGAGTCTGGCCGCCGAGCTAGACGACTTAAACCGCGAGCGTCGCTCGATAGAGCAAAGCATGAAAGACGACGCGATGCGGGTGCTAGCGCATTTGCAGCTAGACCCCACAGCGGTGCCAAACGGGATATGTCTTTACGATCCCACATGGCACCAAGGCGTAGTGGGTATTCTTGCTTCACGAATTAAAGACCGTTACCACCGGCCAGTCATCGCCTTTGCCGACGCGGATGGAGATGAAATAAAAGGCTCGGCGCGTTCCATTGCTGGCCTGCATATGCGCGATGCGCTGGATTTAATCGCCAAGCGCCATCCGGGCTTGCTCAATAAATTTGGTGGCCACGCCATGGCGGCGGGCATGAGTTTGGCCAAGGCTGATTACAGCCGTTTTGCTGAGGCCTTTGACGCGATTGTGGCGGAGCTAACCAGCCCAGAGCAATTGACTGCTGCGGTATACAGTGACGGCGAATTAACTGCGCAGGACTTGTCTTTAGAGCGCGCAGAATTACTGCGCGGTGCTGGCCCGTGGGGACAGAACTTTCCTGAGCCGCTGTTTCACGGCCGGTTTCGTCTGATGCAGCAGCGTATTGTTGGTGCGCGGCATCTGAAAATGGTGTTGGCGCCAGAGCAGGGCGGTGAACAAATTTTTGATGCCATCGCCTTTAATATTGATACCGATGTGTGGCCGAGTCCCGATACGGAATACGTCGAGCTAGTGTATAAGCTCGACAGCAATCTGTTTCGCGAGCGCCTGTCTTTGCAGCTTATGGTCGAACATCTGCGCCCCTTGTGAGTAATTGCCCCCACGATGCTTTGCGGGAGCTGGCTCATCAGGTAAAATGCCGCCCTTTCCACGTGATACCGGATAATCTTCAATGTTAGAAGTCAACGCCATACGTCAGTCCCTTAAAAGCATGAGCGAAAGAACCGACGTGCTTCGGGGGTATCTTTGACTACGCTAACAAGAAAGAGCGCTTATTTGAGGTAGAGCTGGAACTGGGCGACCCGAAAGTATGGGACGACGCCAAGCGCGCCCAAGAGCTGGGGCGCGAGCGCGCCGCGCTCGAAGCGGTAGTGGCGACCATAGATGAATTAGATAGCGGCGTGTCCGATTGCAAAGAGCTTTTGGACATGGCGGTTGAAGAGGGTGACGAAGACACCATCAGCGGTATGCAGGTCGATGTCGACCGCTTGGAAGCCTCCTTAGGTGCCCTTGAATTCCGCCGCATGTTCTCTGGCGAGATGGACCCTAACAATTGCTATCTGGATATTCAGTCTGGCTCTGGCGGCACCGAGGCGCAGGACTGGGCCAATATGGTCTTGCGCATGTATTTGCGCTGGGCGGAAGCCAAGGGCTTCAAAGCTGAATTGGTGGAACTGTCAGACGGTGAAGTGGCGGGCATTAAAAGCGCGACTATTCATATTCAAGGCGAATATGCCTTCGGTTGGCTGCGCACCGAGACAGGTGTGCATCGCCTAGTACGGAAATCGCCTTTCGATTCGGGAAATCGCCGTCACACCTCGTTCTGTTCGGTCTTTATCTCGCCAGAGATTGATGACGATATCGAAATTGATATCAACCCATCTGACGTGCGTACCGATACCTATCGGGCCAGCGGCGCCGGTGGTCAGCACATTAACAAAACCGACTCGGCGGTGCGTTTAACCCACGTGCCGACGAATATTGTGGTGCAGTGCCAAAACCAGCGCTCGCAACATCAAAACCGTGACAGCGCGTGGAAAATGCTAAAAGCAAAACTCTACGAACTGGAAATGCAAAAGCGTAATAGCGCCGCGCAAGAGCTAGAAGACAGCAAATCGGATATCGGCTGGGGCAGCCAAATTCGCTCCTACGTATTAGATGATCAGCGTATTAAAGATCTCCGTACCAATGTGCAAACCAGTAATTGCAATGCGGTGCTAGATGGTGATTTGGATCAGTTTATTGAAGCAAGTTTGAAGTTCGGCCTGTAAAGGCCGGTCGGGTGTCGGAAGTCTGACGTCTGACGAGTAGTTCGCACAAGTGTTAAGTATGGCGCTGAGATCGGCGCCTAGTTTTTAAATACAAATAAGCAGCGCGCTGCTTTTAATACGTCCGACGTCAGACCTCCGACGCCCGACCCAGGAACTTAAAATGTCTGAGAATCACAACGAAGTAGAACAGGTCCAAGAAGAGAATCGCTTAATCGCCGAGCGTCGCGCCAAGTTGAGCGCGATTCGCGAAAAACGCAATGCCTTCCCTAATCACTTTCGTCGTGAAGACTACGCTCAGCGTTTGCAAGATGAATTGGGTGCTAAAGACAAAGAAGAGCTTGAGGCCCTTGGGCGTCAGGCGAGTATCGCTGGCCGCATTATGGCCAAACGTGGGCCGTTTATGGTGCTGCAAGATATGAGCGGCCGTATTCAGGTTTATGTCGATAAAAAGCAGTTTCCCCAAGAACTGGCTGACGAGATTAAAACTTGGGACATTGGTGATATTATTTCTGCCACTGGCCCAGTGCACAAGTCGGGCAAAGGCGATCTGTATGTGAACATGACCGAGACGTCGCTGCTGACCAAATCTTTGCGACCACTGCCGGATAAATTTCACGGACTGACCGATCAGGAAATTCGCTACCGTCAGCGCTATGTCGATTTGATCATGAACGAATCCTCGCGTCGCACTTTCGCGATTCGCTCAAAAATGATCAGCTCTATCCGTAATTTCTTGCAGCAAAAAGATTTTGTAGAAGTTGAAACCCCAATGATGCAGGTCATTCCGGGCGGAGCCAGCGCACGGCCATTTGTGACGCACCACAATGCCCTGAGTATGGATATGTATTTGCGTATCGCGCCTGAGTTATACCTGAAGCGTTTGGTTGTTGGCGGTATTGAACGGGTGTTTGAAATTAACCGTAACTTCCGCAACGAAGGGCTTTCTACTCGGCACAATCCAGAATTCACCATGATTGAATTCTACCAAGCCTATGCCGATTACAAAGACATGATGGACTTGACCGAAGCCATGCTGCGCAATACCGCGCAGGAAGTTTTGGGCACCACGGTTATTAATTATCAAGGCAGCGAATACGATTTCGGTAAGCCATTTACCCGCTTGTCAGTGTTTGATTCTGTGCTGCAATACAACCCTGAGATCACTGCTGAACAGCTCAGTGATATGGCCCAGGCCACTGCGATTGCCGAAAAACTTGGTGTTAAAGTTAAAGATACTTGGGGCCTGGGTAAAATCCAGATCGAAATTTTTGAAGAGACTGTTGAGCACAAGCTTGATCAGCCGACCTTCATTACCGAATACCCCACGGAAGTTTCGCCACTGGCGCGCCGTAGCGACGGTAACCCCTTCGTGACCGACCGCTTTGAGTTCTTTGTCGGCGGTCGAGAACTGGCTAACGGCTTCTCCGAGCTTAATGACCCAGAAGATCAGGCTGAGCGCTTTATGGCACAAGTTGCCGAGAAAGACGGCGGCGACGACGAAGCCATGCACTACGACGCCGACTACATCGCTGCGCTGGAATACGGCCTACCACCAACAGCGGGTGAAGGGATTGGTATTGACCGTTTGGTAATGTTGTTCACTGACTCTCCGTCGATTCGCGATGTGTTGTTGTTTCCGCATATGCGGCCTGAGTGACGGGAGAGGCTTGACGGGAGGGAACGCTTGACGGGAGACGGGAGACGCTAAGAAAAGACGCCGCAACGAGTGCCTGCGTTAGCAGGTATTCAAGTGAGCGCAGCGAATGCCCCAGCGTCTCCCATCTCCCGTCCAGCATAAAGCTTCTCACCTCCAGCGTAAAACCCGCCTAGACAGCCACTTACGCAACTATGCTATAGTGGCCTCCACGTTTTATCGTCCTTGGGGAATGTGGTAATGAGTATCGAAAACGTCGATTTATTTGACGGCCTGATGCCGGAAGAGATCCAAATTTTGCGCGACACCAGTGTGTTGCGGGACTTCGCCAAAAACACGGTGTTAATTCACGAGGGCGATGTTGCAGACTCCTTGTATGTAGTGGAATCAGGACGCGTTAAAGTGTATTGCAGCGATAAAAGCGGCAAAGACTTTGTGCTGAATATCCTTGAAGATGGCGACTATTTTGGCGAATTAGCCCTGTTGGATGACGACAAGCGCTCGGCCTCGGTACGCGCGATGGAAGCCACCAAGGTACGTATTGTTTATAAAGAAGATTTTAAAGCTATTCTGGATATGCATCCAAATATCACCCGTATTCTCAATAAAAACTTAACCCGCCGTATTCGTAAGCTCACCAACGATGTGAAAAGTTTGGCCCTGCAAGACGTGTATGGCCGCGTAGTTAAAGTGCTAACAAATCTGGCTCAGCCTGCCGGTGAAGACGGCAGTATGCGCATTGAAGAAAAACTCACTCAGCAAGAGATTGCGGATCGGGTTGGGTCATCGCGGGAAATGGTAGCGCGTATTCTTAAAGACCTCACTATTGGCGAGTACATCGATGTTGATGGTCGCCACATTGTTATTAAACGCAAACTCCCCGAAAGCTATTAAAATAATTTTCTGCTGTTATACGGCGCGCCTTGATAGGCGCGTCGTTATTTTTACCACTGGTAGCTAAGGCCAAACGCTACTGAGTATCCTCCGAATGTTTCTTTAGCATCGCTCCCTAATGGCAGCTGAGTATTTGTGTACTCGGTCTCAACTGTCGGTATGTAAGTGTATGCGAGCGACGAAGTCCAATGCGGGCTATATTTATGCTTTATGCCTGCCGTTATATTCCAATCGGTGATGAGGTTGTTCAGTGGGGATTCATAACCATGTTTTACTAAATTTCCGACATGATTAATGCCGCCACTAATTTGTGTTCGGTCATTGATTTGGTATTGAGCGCCGACGGATGTCGAAAATTGGTCGTGACCGCCAAAATCACCTTTAATTGTTATATTGCTAGGTGCGCCGTTCGTTTGCGGGTTTGATAACTGGGTGGTGACCTCGCCAAGAGCTTGGCTCCAGCGATACCAATTAAGGTCGCTACCGATGCTGAGCTGCGGCGTGATGTGCCATGCAAATCCAATCCCCAGCTCACTGGGTAGCGACAAGCCATCAATTTGTGCAAAATTATATTTTACACGACCAAGCCCCATAGCTTCGAAATTTACCATAGCGTTGCCATCGTCGAGAACCAGCTCAGTTGCAGAGCCATAGGCCAGACCAATAGTGACTGTGTTGCTGAGATCATATTGAACACCCGCCCGCCACGCGTAGCTCACGCCGCTTAAATCGCTAATGTCTAAACCGGCAAAACCGCTGCTGGCGTCGGAGGTGTTAGGGAATAACTCTTGTTCAGCTTTGGAATAATTGATTGAAGCGCTAAGCCCGATGCGTAAGCGCTCTGTTAGTTTCCATGCGATTGCTGGTGCAATTCGGAAAACACCAAAGGTGGCGCTAATATCGTCTTTGTTGCCAAACACAGTATTTAAATCTTGATATCCGAAACCTACGCCACCCTGGGCGAAAACACCCAAGCCCGCTGTGATGTCAGGGTGGCTTTTGATTGGCGATATCCACGCGCCACTTATGAGTAATGGGCGGTCATTATTTGTACGTTGATCGTTACCGAGTGAGTCGGCATGGCGGACGAGCGGCATTGCAAGGGGTTCAAGTATGAAGGTGAGCTCTGACTTTTTTGATTTCGCAATCCCTGCCGTGTTGTTGTTTATACTAAGCGGGTCACTAGAAAACCCCATATCGGTGCTGGCCATTGAGATAGAATCATAACCAAAACTTAGCGGCAGTATGCCTATTCCCGCCCAGCTTTGAATAGGTAAGGTCGCGGCAAGTAAGACCATAACGCGACAGCGTATATTGTGCGTAATGTGGCTTTTCAGTGGTGCGCGCAAGGGAATTCCTTTTTTTATAATGTACCAATTGGTATATTTTGCGATAATATACTGGGTGGTATGTTGTTGCAATGATTTACCTGCGTAATAAGCTTGGGTATAAAGTCTGTGCAAATAATGAATTAGAGATAGTGAGATGGCAGCAGGTGAGGCGGGTGGCAAGCGCGAACGAACGCGGGCAATGATATTGCTGTGCAGTGCGCAGCAATTTGCAAAGCATGGTTATAACGGCGTGAGTATGGATTTGTTGGCAAAAGCAGCAAAGCTAACCAAAGGTGCTTTGTATGATCACTTTAATGGTAAAGACGACGTTTACGTACAAAGCACTTCCACGTATTTAGAGGCTGCGTTGAATAAAATAAAACCAGTGTCTGAAGAAAATGAGCTGAGTACCGAAGAGGCCTTGTTTTCTTATTTAGGGAAGTTCCTCGATTTGATTCAGGGTGATTTGGTCTTGCGGGGTTTAATGCTGAGGCTGGTAACGGAATCGACGAGCAAGACGGTTCAAGAAATTGCGCGCAAAGCGCTCACTGAACCCTTTAATTATGCGGTCGATTTACTTGCTAGCTGTCGTCCAGAGCTCGACGCTCAAGAATACGTGTATTCCTTTTACTGCAATGCGATCTTGCGGGAAGACTTAAAAAATATCATGGGCGTGCTCAGTCCAAGTAAATCATCACACTCCACTGTTAGTGCTGTGTTAAGTCATTTCCGTAAGACCTTGGCATAGGCGCTATTTACTAACGATAAGCGCCGAGGTGCCGTTGGCGAATTTTGCATTTAGTTGGTCGCCATTGTTCAGGGTGTCGGCGTCGCGGACGATACCACCACTTTGATCGCTAATAATGGCATAGCCCCGATTTAAAGTTTGCTCGGGGCCCAAGGCTCTGAGTTGTTGCTCTATGTTTTTTAAGGCAATTCGCGGTTGTTGCAGTCGCAGTTTTATGGCGTGTTGCATTCTGTCGCGCAGGCCGTTGAGTTCTTTGTGCTTGGCTTTTAGCTGGCGTTCTGGGTTGAGCAGGGCGAGCTGCTGATTGGCGGCATTGAGACGCTGCTGGCGACGGCGCTGGCTTTGCTGCCACTGGCGTTGCAGGCGCAGCTCTAGATCGTCTAGGCGCTGGCTTTGCTCGCGGAGCTGGCTGCGCGGGTCGCGAACTCGGCGGCTTAAAGACAGTACCTGCTCCTGCCAGCGTCGCAGCCGCAATTGCTGGGCTTTGGCGAGTCGGCCTTTGAGTAAATGGAGCTTAGATACTAGCTCAGCTTGGTCTGGGCTGAGCAGCTCGGCCGCCGCAGACGGGGTGGCGGCGCGAATATCGGCAACAAAGTCGCTAATGCTGAAATCGACTTCGTGGCCTACGGCGCTAATTACTGGGAGTTCAGAGTCGTGAATGGCGGCGGCGACAATGTGTTCATTAAACGGCCACAAATCTTCTAATGAGCCACCGCCGCGGGAAACCAGAATCACGTCAAAGTCTTGCTGCTTGGTGCGCGCCCAGTGGTTGGCTTGGGCAATGGCATTGGCGATTTCCCTCGCAGCATTATTCCCTTGCACTAACACCGGCAATACACTGATCTGCATAGCGGGCCAGCGGCGTTTAAACACCGATAAAATATCGTGAATCGCTGCGCCGGTTGGCGAGGTGACCACCGCAACGTGTTTGATAATTGTTGGTAGCGGCTTTTTGTGTTCGGGGTCGAACCAGCCTGCGGCCAGCAGTTCCTGTTTGAGCTTTTCAAAGGCCAAGGCCAGCGCACCAGCGCCGGCGGGCTGCATGCTGTCGACAATAAGCTGGTAGTCGCCGCGGCCTTCGTAAAGGCTGACCTTGCCGCGCACGCTAACTTGCAGACCTGGTTCGGGGGTAAAGTTTACCCGCATATTCTTACCCTTAAAGAAGGCGCAGCGGATTTGGGCGCGGTCGTCTTTTAGGGTGAAATACCAGTGGCCGGAGCTGGGGCGCGACAAAGTTGACAGTTCGCCGGTAACATTGACCTGTGCAAAGCAGTCTTCGAGTAATTGTTTGGCCAAGCCGTTTAATTGGCTGACAGTAAGGGATTGTGGCGTTTCTTGTGTAGTCATGGCGCTATTGTAGCAAGATATAGGGGTTTGTTCGCCAAGAATCGGTTTACTAAGCGCCGCCCATCGCTTAAAATTGCGAGGATTCTAGCCACCGGCATTGGAATCTATTTATGCTACGTATTGCCCAAGAAGCACTCACCTTTGATGATGTTCTTCTGCTCCCAGGTTACTCCGAGGTTACCGCCAAAGACGTTAGCCTAAAAACTCAGCTGACTCGTAATATCTCGCTGAATATTCCCCTTGTGTCCGCCGCAATGGATACCGTCACTGAAAGCGCGCTGGCTATTGCCCTCGCTCAGGAAGGCGGTATTGGCATCATTCACAAGAGCATGACCATTGCCCAGCAAGCCCAAGAAGTGCGCGCGGTTAAAAAGCACGAGAGCGGTATTGTTAAAGATCCAATCACCATTGAAGCGAGTGCACCACTTAGCGAGTTGTTTGAGCTACGTCGTCGCCATAAAATCTCCGGCGTTCCAGTACTGGATAAAGGCGAGCTAGTCGGTATTGTTACTAGCCGCGATGTGCGCTTCCAAGAAGAATTAAACGTTCCTGTTTCTAGCATGATGACCCCGAAAGAAAAACTGGTCACGGTTAAAGAGGGCGTGGATATGGTGGTAGCCAGAGAGCTACTGCACCGTCACCGTATTGAAAAAGTCTTAGTGGTCAATGACGATTTTAAATTGACTGGCATGATCACCGTTAAAGACATGAACAACGCCCAGACTTACCCTCATGCCTGTAAAGACAGTCAGGGCCAGTTGCGGGTTGGTGCATCGGTTGGCACTAGTGCAGATACCGATGATCGCGTTGCCGCATTGGTTGCCGCTGGAGTAGATGTATTGGTGGTTGACACTGCGCACGGTCATTCCATGAATGTATTAAATCGCGTGCGCTGGATTAAAGAGAACTACCCTCAGGTTGACGTGATCGGTGGCAATATTGCGACTGGCGCAGCGGCTTTGGCGCTACTCGAAGCTGGCGCCGACGCGGTAAAAGTCGGTATTGGTCCAGGTTCCATTTGTACTACGCGTATTGTAACTGGCGTGGGTGTTCCGCAAATTAGCGCTATTGCTAATGTTGCTGCCGCCCTTAAAGGCACCGGCGTACCGCTCATCGCCGATGGCGGTATTCGCTTTTCTGGTGATTTGTCTAAGGCCGTTGTTGCCGGTGCAAACTGCATTATGATGGGCTCGATGTTTGCGGGTACCGAAGAAGCGCCAGGCGAGGTCGAGCTATTCCAAGGCCGTACCTACAAATCCTATCGCGGTATGGGTTCGTTGGGTGCTATGACTAAAACCCAGGGTTCTAGCGATCGCTATTTCCAAAGTGCTGATGACGGTGCGGAGAAGCTCGTACCCGAGGGCATTGAAGGCCGTGTTGCCTACAAAGGCCCGCTGGCCGCGATTGTCCACCAGTTAATGGGCGGCTTGCGCTCAGCAATGGGTTATACCGGCAGCCTCGACATTGAAGCCATGCGTAACAATCCAGAGTTTGTAAGGGTGACCTCGGCGGGTATGAATGAAAGCCATGTGCACGACGTGAGCATCACCAAAGAAGCGCCTAATTACCCCACCTAGGGGCAGTGGTCGTTATTTTTTTAATTAACAAACCCGCTACCGCAGCGGGTTTGCTGTTTTATTTATGTTCACATTTGCCGTGAACCTTGTTGAGAGAATTGCCGTGTCAATCCCAGATATCCACGCCCACCGTATTTTGATTCTAGATTTTGGCTCTCAGTACACCCAGCTGATTGCGCGGCGTATTCGTGAAATTGGCGTGTACTGCGAAATTCGCGCCTTTGATATCAGCGATGACGATATTAAGGAATTCAAACCCTCAGGCTTTATCTTGGCGGGTGGGCCAGAGTCGGTAACGGAAGCAGGTTCGCCACGAGCGCCACAATTGGTGTTCGAATTGGGTGTGCCGGTATTGGGTATTTGCTACGGCATGCAGACCATGGCAGAGCAAATGGGCGGCAAGGTAGAAGGCTCGCCAGTTCATGAATTTGGCTACGCGCAGATCAAACTGGAAACCGCTGGCGCACTAACCGCAGACATTGCTGACCATATCGACAGTAAAGACGGCAAGACGTTACTTGATGTGTGGATGAGCCATGGCGACAAGGTTATTCGCCTGCCAGAAGGGTTTGAGGTTTTGGCCTCTACGCCATCGTGCCCAATTGCGGCAATGCAGTGCGAGGCCAAGAAGTTCTATGGTGTGCAGTTCCACCCAGAAGTGACTCACACGTTACAAGGTCAGCGCATATTCGAACATTTTGTACTGAAACTGTGTGGCTGCGAAGCACTGTGGACACCCGCCAATATTGTTGAAGACGCCATTGCCAAGGTGCGCGCCCAAGTCGGCGATCAAAAAGTATTGCTGGGTCTTTCCGGTGGTGTAGACAGTTCAGTAGTGGCAGCCTTATTGCACAAGGCCATTGGCACCCAGCTTACCTGCGTGTTTGTTGATAACGGCCTGCTTCGTAAAAACGAAGGTGATCAGGTGATGGAAATGTTCGCCAAAAACATGGGCGTGAAAGTTATTCGCGTCGATGCCGAAGAGGCGTTTCTAAGCAAGCTGGCCGGCGAAGCCGACCCAGAGAAAAAACGTAAATCCATCGGCAATACTTTTATCGAAATTTTCGATCAAGAAGCCACCAAGCTCAAAGACGTTAACTTCCTTGCCCAGGGCACAATTTACCCTGACGTGATTGAATCTGCCGCCTCAAAAACCGGCAAAGCCCACGTCATAAAATCGCACCATAATGTCGGCGGCCTGCCAGACGATATGGCCATGGACTTGGTAGAACCACTGCGTGAACTCTTTAAAGACGAAGTGCGCCGCATCGGTTTAGAGCTAGGCCTACCTTACGACATGGTCTATCGCCATCCTTTCCCTGGCCCAGGTTTGGGTGTACGTATTTTGGGTGAAGTGAAAAAAGACTACGCCGATATTCTTCGCGAAGCTGACGCCATATTCTTAGAAGAACTGCACCGCGCCGACTGGTACCACAAAACCAGCCAAGCCTTTGCCGTATTCCTGCCGGTGAAATCAGTTGGTGTAGTAGGGGATGCGCGCCGCTATGAATACGTTATTGCATTGCGCGCTGTAGAGACTATCGACTTCATGACCGCGCGCTGGGCGCACCTGCCTTACGAGCTGCTAGAGACAGTTTCAAATCGTATTATCAACGAGATAAAGCAAGTTTCACGCGTAGCCTACGATGTCAGCAGCAAGCCGCCAGCCACCATTGAATGGGAGTAACTTAAGCTCAGACTAGGAGATAAAAAAAGCGGCGCTCTACGCGCCGCTTAGTCGATGTCAGGCAGTAATTACTTGCGCCTGTGATGGATTACATATCGAAGCGATCGAGCTTCATCACTTTGCCCCATGCCGCCACAAAGTCATTAACGAACTGTTTCTCGCCATCTGCGGAAGCATAGGCTTCGGTCAGTGCGCGCAGCTCGGCGTTTGATCCGAAAATCAGATCTACCGGTGTCGCAGTCCACTTCGCTTTATTGGTGGCGCGATCACGCCCCTCATAAACTCCGTCTGACGTTGATGACTTTGTCCAAACAGTAGACATATCGAGCAGGTTCTCAAAAAAGTTGTTGTTCAGGGTACCTGGTTTGGTGGTCAATACGCCAAGCTTGCTTTGCCCTGTGTTGGCATCGAGGGCACGCATACCGCCAAGTAGGGCAGTCATTTCTGGCACTGTAAGTGTCAGCAAATCGGCTTTTTCCACCAGCATTTCTGTTGGTGAACCGTAGGCATCGTCAGTGTAATAGTTACGGAATGCGTCTGCCTTTGGCTCCAATACGGCAAAGGATTCAACATCGGTCTGGGTTTGAGATGCATCGCTACGACCAGGGGCGAAGGGGACTTCAATATTGTGTCCCGCTTTCTTTGCAGCCTGTTCAATGGCTGCTGCGCCGCCGAGCACAATCACATCTGCCAGGGAGACTTTTTTGCCGCCAGACAGTGATTTGTTAAAGTCTTTTTGGACTTTAGTCAGGGTTTTTAACACCTTGGCTAACTCCTTGGGGTCGTTAGCGGCCCAGGTATTTTGAGGTGCCAGCTGAATGCGCGCGCCGTTGGCACCGCCGCGATGATCAGAGTCTCGGTAGACAGACGCTGATGCCCAGGCAGTCCTGACCAGTTGCGGGATCGTCAATCCAGATTTCAGGATTTTTACCTTGAGTTTGCTGGTATCCTTGGCATCTATCAGTGTGTAGTCGACTGCTGGAATGGGGTCTTGCCAGATAAATTCTTCGCTCGGTACTTCACTGCCAACATAGCGAGAGCGTGGCCCCATATCGCGATGTGTTAGCTTAAACCAGGCGCGAGCGTAGGCGTCATCGAACTCTTTTGGATTAGCTAGGAAATGCTCGATTATTTTGCGGAATCCCGGATCTTTTTTTAGCGCCATATCGGTTGTAAACATAATCGGCGCGCTGCGTTTACCTGGTATATGCGCATCCTGAACCATATTGGCAGCGCTTGCATCCGTGGGTGTCCATTGGGTGGCCCCAGCGGGACTCTTCGTTTTTTGCCACTCAAAACTCATTAGATTGCTGAGGTAGAGAATGGACCACCTTGTGGGAGTGGCTGTCCAAGCGCCCTCCAATCCGCTGGTCATGGTGTCTTCGGCATTGCCTTTACCACATTTATTTTTCCAGCCGAAACCTTGATCTTCGATCGCTGCAGCAGCTGGTGCGGCACCAACGCATTCACCTTTTTTGGCGCCGTGAGCCTTACCTAGGGTGTGTCCACCGGCAACCAATGCGACAATCTCCTCGTCATTCATGGCCATTCGGCCAAACGACAAACGCATATCTTGAGCAGCGGAAAGAGGGTCATGGTTGGCGTTGGGGCCTTCTGGATTGACATAGATCAAGCCCATTTGTACTGCGGCAAGGGGTTTTTCTAACTTGCCATCTTTGTAACGCTTATCATTGGCCAACCATTTGGTTTCTGCGCCCCAGTAAACATGATCTGCTTCCCAGTCATCAACGCGACCACCGGCGAAACCGAGGGTTTTGAAACCCATTGATTCCAACGAGACATTACCTGCCAAGATCATAAGATCGCCCCAAGAAACATTGCGGCCGTACTTTTGCTTGACCGGTTCTAGTAAACGGCGGGCTTTATCTAGGCTGACATTGTCTGGCCAGCTGTTTAGTGGCTCAAAGCGTTGCTGAGCACCCTCTGCACCACCACGGCCATCTGCCGTGCGATAGGTGCCAGCGGCGTGCCATGCCATACGAATCATCAGGCCGCCGTAGTGTCCCCAGTCGGCAGGCCACCAGTCTTGCGAGGTTTTAAGGGTCTTTTCAATGTCTTGTTTAAGCGCGTTGATGTCGACGCTTTTGAACGCCTCTGCGTAGTTGAAGTCTTCGCCGTAGGGATTGGATTTGGCGTCGTGAGCGCGCAGTTGGTCGAGATTGAGCTTGTCTGGCCACCAAAATTGATTGGATGGTGACACCACGTCTGCCGCTGCCGCGTTTAGCGAGACAAGCAGAGTCAGACCTGCCGCGGCGCCAGTAAATAAGGATGTTGGTTTCATTATTGTGCCCTCCAGAGCGTACATCGATAATGCACAAATATAGTGCATCATCGCGCGGGAGGTAATTGCAAAAATTAGAAGATAACGTTCAGTTTTATGAGTGCTTTAATCTTGCCGTTTTGTCGCAGGCTAAGGCGCTTTTGCACACTGCTATTAAGGCTTCAATACTCGACATGCGGGTGTAATTGGGGCGTAACACAAAGGCAATACGCCGGTGTGGTCCAGGGTCGCTTAGGTGTACTGCGGCGAGTTCTTCGTTTTGGGCAATGAGTTGCTCAATTGCCATTTCTGGGATGAGTGTGGTGCCAAGCTTCCCAATGACCATCTGTACAAGAGTGTTCAAGCTAGTTGCGCCAAAGCCTTGGTTGGCCGCCTGCTCAGGTAATTTACAGGCTTCAAGAATATGGTCTTTTAGGCAGTGCCCATCTTTAAGAAGCATAAGCTCGCAGTGATTTAAGGTTTTACTATGAATGGCTTCTTGCTGGGTGAGGGGGTTGTCTTTTGGTGCGACCCAATAAAAGTCTTCTTGCCAAAACTCCATACTCAGCAAACCTTCTACTGGGTAGGGCAAGGCCAGGATTGCTGCATCTAAATCGCCACGGCGCACCATCTCGACCAACACATGCGACTGCTCCTCAACAATATTGAGTTTGGTCTGGGGGTGCAGCTCGTTTAATACAGGTAATACCTTGGGCAATAAAAACGGACAGATCGTGGGTATAACGCCGATAGTAAGGGGGAAGCTTAGCGGCAATCGCTGGGAGTCGGCTAAGTGTTCCAGGTCGTCTACGTGCAACATAATCGTTCGGGCTTTATCTAGTACCTGCTTGCCGACAGGGGTTATAAGCACTTTTTTGTTGTCGCGTTCAAAAATTTGCAGCCCAAGCTGCTTTTCTAGCTCGTGTAGGGCGGTACTTAAGGCGGACTGGCTAATATTGCTAATCTCAGCAGCCTGTTTGAAATGAAGGGTTTTTTCTACCGCTAAGGCATAATTTAACTGTTTGATGGAGATCATTATTGTGTGGCCCAGTTTGTTATTCTGTTTTTTAGAATGTTAATCTAAAAATTTGCAGATTTACAGTAGGTCGGCTCAGAGTAAAATTCGCTAGGCTTGCTAATTGATGAGGAGGTTATTGGTGCGGTACTCATCGTCACGGACTCAGGCCCACTTCCGATGAAATCATTCCGAAGTTAATTTGGAATCCAATGTTGCAGTCGTTGAATAATGTCTAAAGGCTGGTATAACAGAGGAATAGCATTTTCTCTGGGCGCTAATTTTGTATGGGTATAGTAATTTGATATTAATCATGAAAACTGAATTTGAAAATCTGCAGCAGAATGATGCACATTCTTATGCTGTGGATACTAATTCTGATAAACAGGTTCTTAAAATCTATTGCGGTGAAGTGTTGATCGCCAAAAAGATCAAACAGAAAAAATCCATTCGCTACTTTGGGGTTCGGGATTACCAGAAGTACCTGCACTCAGTTTAATCGTTTTTATAAGTCCAGTATCGAGCGGCCTTTAGGCCGCTGCCATCGCATAGTGAATAGCCCCCAAAACTTTAGACCACTCCGTTATTCAATTTGAAACGGTCTTCATACTGCCTTGGTGACAGCAATCCGTTTGTACCATGCTTGCGTGTCGAGTTGTAAAACATTTCGA
>NZ_JBFRYA010000021.1:0-66081 GCF_040892635.1 Zhongshania guokunii
CATCAACTGGATTACTAAGCGGATCAAGGGCTTCATCAACACTGTCAATCGCGGGCGTTAAGCTGCGGCCCAGCGGTGCGCTGATCGGCTCGATCGGTGATTTATTCTTGGGCTTCTTACCCTGGGCATTGCCCACCGGCTTGTCATTACCGTTATTGCCAAAAGTGCCGTTGTCATTGGGTTTGTTGCGGTTTTTGTCACCACCCAGTAAATCATTAACCACGCCATTGCCGTCTGCGCGATTGTCATCTTTATTCGTTAACGCGTCTTCAACACTGCCGCCAGTCAGGTCGGCCAGAGTGCCATCAACTGGATCTGTTACCGGTTCAATAGCCGCAAGTACCGGTTCAGTGCCCGGCGCTACCGCATCAAGCACGGGTGCCAATATTTGGTCATCAATAATGTCTGTGAGTGGATCCAAACCTTCGTCTGCGGAACTGACAGACCTATCAGCAACTCTGCCCCAGCGCCGCGTGGCAGTAGGAATTACTGAGTGTTCACCCGCATTATCGCCACCGTCACGGCGTTTACCGTGACCAAACAGATCATTAAAAAAACCATTGCCGTCGGTATCGTTATAATCATCGTCGGCAAGCGCGTCTTCAATACTCCCGCCGCTTATATCGAAAACAACACCATCGACAGGATGAGTACCAGGTGCAATAGCTTCAAGCACCGGCCCCGATACCGGTGTCAAAGAGAGTAATACTGGGGCAAACAGCAACTGGTCTATTGGATCTGTTATTGGGTCTAATGAGGTATCCACAGTATCGATCAGCGAGCTTAAGCTACGGCCTAGCGGCGCACTGACCGGCTCGGTAGGTGATTTGTTTTTTGGCGGTTTACCCTGCGCATTACCCACCGGTTTGTCATTACCGTTATTGCCGAAGGTGCCGTTGTTATTGGGCTTATTGCGGTTTTTGTCACCACCCAGTAAATCGTTAACCACGCCATTGCCGTCTGCGCGATTGTCATCTTTATTCGTTAACGCGTCTTCAATACTGCCACCAGTAAGATCAGCGAGTGTACCGTCTAGGGGATCTGTAGCGGGTTCAATTGCCAATAGGAGCGGTTCGGTGAGCGGCGCTACTGCGACGAGAATAGGCTCTAAAATCTGATCATCGACTACGTTCGTAAGCGGATCAAGCCCCTCATCCACCGCGCTGACTATACTATTCAGGGCTTTCCCTAGGGGCCTGGTGATAATAGGCACTAACGAGGCTTCACCTGATTCACGGTGGGCTCTATGATCATTTCCTAACAGGTCGTTAATAACACCATTGCCATCCTTTGGTTTGTAATCGTTATTGGTGGGCGCATCCTCTAAACTCCCACTGGTAAGATCAGACACAACACCGTCAAAAGGTGCGCTAACAGGGTCTATCACCCCCAGCAATGGATCACTCAATGGCGCAATAATTGTGATGATGGAGCTAGTTAGCAGGTCATCAACTGGGTTAGTAAGAGGATCCAATCCTTGATCGACAGCATCGATTAACGGCGCTAAGCTACGACCCAAGGGCGCACTAATTGGCTCAATGGGCGACTTGTGTTTGGCCTTTTTTTGCGCATTACCTACCGGCTTGTCGTTGCCATTATTCCCTGTCAGCGGCGCATCCAAGGCAAGTATATCGCTTAGCTGCTGCTCTGAAAGCGGTGCCATTTTGATGGCATCTTCTGGAAACACATTATCCAAGCTATTTAGCGTTGGGCTGAGATCGCTACCCGTAACGCCTTTAACCGTGCCAGACAGCCCCGTATTTTGTCCCAAGCTTTGTAACGGGCCACCAAGCGCATTGCTCAACAAGCCCATAACACTGAGCGTAAACATTGAGGTTTTGACTATAAAACGGGGCTTTTGGAACTTCTTTGTCATTAATCAACTCTGTATAAAAAAACGCCAAATGACGTATTACGTCGACTGAGGCCGCATGCCTAGATCAAGCTCCCCATGCACCCCATAAACAACAAGTGGATTAATGCTAACGATAACAGCTTTTACAATGACTTCACGTCGGAGAAACCGCTAGGATTAAGTGGTATACACGTATGGCATTGATTTTTCTTATTATATAGCGTCACCGTTGTAACTCGAAAATATAAATACGAGGCCTACGTCACGTTGATTCATTTTCGCTTAAATAAGAGTTCCCAACATAGTTAGTGGCACCTATAACCCGCTATCAACACCACTAAACAAACATCTATCAAACGCTCACCAATGCCTCGCGAATTTTGTGAGCTGCAGCAGCTAAATCCTCTCCTTCTGCCATTTTTGCGTTGGCAAAATTCGCGTCTTCCATAGTATTGATTGGTACTAGGTGCAAATGGGTATGGGGAACCTCCAAACCAACAATCATCATACTTACCCGCTCACAGACAAAGGCCTGCTTTAGCGCCTTGGCAAGGGTTTGCGCCACCCCCATCAGGTGGGCAGCCAGTGCTGCAGACAGATCGTCCCAGTGATCTATTTCATCTCGGGGGATAACAAGTATATGACCAGGTTTGATCGGCGCAATCGTCATAATTGCCACCGCATAATCATCTTCCCAGACGAAATGACCCGGTAGTTCACGCTTGATAATCTTGGTAAATATGGTAGACATAGTTAAACCTCACCCACTATTGATATAATTTTCAGAAAAATATCGCGTAAACGCTGCTCAATTTCTTTTCTTCCGGCAAGGTCGTATTGCTCAGCTAGAACCCCCCAGCTACGCCCCAAAATAACGCGAGCTACCGCTAACTCAGCGTCAGCAACCGAGCGTAAATCATAGCGTAGGCACAAGCATGACATGCTTGCTGCTGCCTGTTCAAACTTCAATTCTCCCGAGCAGTAGCGCTGCACTGCACGCATCACTGCAGCCGGTGGCGCCGATATCGCCGCCCTGCTCGCCGCGAGCAAAGTTAGTAACAGCTCGGGGCTCATATCGCTATACACACTATTTAAGCTTAACGGCAGATCACGGTGGAGTTGAGCACATAAATCTGCGACGCCCAGTGTGAATTCGGCCTGCAAGCCCTTAATCACAATCAGCGAATGCAAGCCACTGGCGGTATCCCGACGACTACCTAAGCACACCGGCGAAAATTGTTCGCTCAACCAAAAATCAATAACACTAGGGTCAGCAGCGAAACTCGACGACAAATATGCCGCTCCGCGACTGCGGCCTAGCGTTTCGGCGGCCGCCAACAGCGCCTTACCAAGCCCATTACGACGCTTATCCGCTACCACCGCGATACGAGTTATGCGCAAGCTCGGAGCAACGACATAGCGCGGTTCTGCATTTAAATGGGCTAAGCGTTGACCTACTAAATGGCCGCGCGGCCGGCGCTGACCCGCTATAATTTCGGCGGCCAGCTCGCGACTAAAGCCGCCTTCAGGTAGCAACTGACAGACCCCAACTACTCGGCTACCGCTCATCGCAACAATCAGTTCGGCGTTGCCATCAAGTAAATACTGTAAGTCTTGGGGGGTGGTTTGATAATGGGCTTGCACCAGCAAACCAAAAATCTGTCTCAGCAAGCCCTCATCACCGAAATCCTTGCGATCAAGCACGTGAATACGCGGCGGCAACACAGCACCATCGTCGTCGAGTGGCTCGGCATTTAGAAGAAATAACCTATTTAAAGCGTGTTCCAGAGGGTCTTCTGCTGCCCACCGAATTGGCTCAAGCATCACCTGACGCCGCCACTGGGGCCGCTCACGATCTAATACAGCCTTAAAGCGAATATCGAAACCGCGGCCACTGCCTTCATAACCGTGAACTGTGGTAGAAAATACTAGACGCGGATAACGTCGTAATAATTGCTGCAAGCTCGCCACGGGCAGCGCGGCAGCCTCATCAACTAACAATAGATCCCACTGCTCTCGACTTTTCAGCGCTGCGTCGACGGGCAAAAACTGCAAGATGCAATCGTCCACCACACACTGCGTAGCTGTTACTTGCGCATTGGCCGCCGTTCTCGCTAAATGTTCAAACGCTCCTGCCACCGCGTCGGCGCTTGGCGCAGTTATCAATACCCGTCGACAGTCCCGCGCGCCAAACAATTGGGCCACCGCCAAACCCAAACCACTGGTTTTACCTCGCCCTCGGTCAGATCGAATGAGCAGCGGCCGCTTCGTCCGGCCACAAACTACCTGCTGGATCGCAGCAAGCACGCTACTCTGATCTGGCGTGGGCAGGCACTGCTGCCAAGCCTCACCATCGGCCGGCATATCTCCATTCAGCACGCCGCCCTGCGTCCAGCAGAATACGCCTGGCAAGCTGGACAGCAAGTCCAATATCCGCAGTATAAAAACCGACTCTGTCACTGCGCCATACAGCGCGCTAGCACTAAATTTTTGAGGCCAAGCATCTAACGCTGGGCATAACATCGCCAACACGCCGCCCGCGCTCAAGCTGCCCGCCGCCGCCAGCCAAGCATTGATATCTTGATGCTCATGAGCGTTTATAATCAGCGATGAAAATTCACAACCTAAAATATTTTTTGTTTGCTGAGGTTCAACTCCGTACAGCGACTCATTGGCAAGTAACAGACAATTATCTAAGGCACCGGGGAGATTCGCCAACTGGGCCACACACCATTCCTCAGTACCAGAAATAAACAGCAAATAGCGGTGGCCGCGATATAGGCCTTGAGCGCGTAATTGCGCGTAAAATTCCGGTATGACCAAACTGGGCGCAGTAACCGAGGGTGAGCTCATAGTGCATTAACTCACGAAGATTTATTACTAGGATACACTGGCGCAATTGGCATACGCAGGTGCAAAATCAAGCGGTAATCTTGACGATAAAACTCCGCTACATCGTGGCTTAAATACTGTTTAGCGCGGTCGATAAGGTCTTGCTTTACTTCTGACTCAGTAATAAATCTAACTAGGATTCCCGCCTCGATAAAACCCTCAAGCCGGTAAAGCTGCGCTGGGGGTATGTCCAAGCCGTCCCGCTGATCGCTAAAAAACTGGGTTAATTTACAGGACAGTTCCTCGAGGTAATCAGTGCGCGTAGTCATTGCAGAGGGGACTGACGCTCTCGCTGGACCAAAACCCAGGGAGCCACGACTACGGCCCAAACCTCGACTTGATCTGCCAGCCACTGCTGCGCATGATTTTCGTCAGCTCTTTGCAACAGACCTTTCGCCAGTAAATCGGCAATATATTGACTATTATCTTCAGCGACCGCCACCGCGGAAGCGACTAAATCAAGCTCAGGCGCAACTACCAGTACCGCACCCTGTGCATAAAAGCGCTGCAAGGCCTGCCAATCAATTTTGGCGGTTTCGCGATTAAGTTTAATCATTAATTCAGAGCGCAAATCTGTCATTTCTTTACTATCCATTTCAGACCACATACCGGCCAACGCAATACCCTTTCGATCGCTGCTCGGTAGATGCTAATTTAAGCGTGGCCACTCAAGTACCCACGGCGCCTCGCAGTCTAACAAAGCCGCTGCGAGGCCTCCATCGCCATTTACAAATAGCTCACCACGCAGCGGAAGTGACACGTATTCACGTACTTCTCCGCGAAAGGTAAATCGCAGCGCTGTAGCATGTAGGTACATTCGATCACTGTCTTGCGTAGACGGGCCGTAGCGACGATCACCCAAGATGGCGACCCCCAGGCTTTTCATCACTACCCGCAATTGATGGGTTTTTCCAGTATGGGGCTTTAGCAGATAGGCACGGCGCCCCATGCCTAGGCTATAACTAAAAAATTGAGTGACCGAAGGATTGCTCCGCGTACGGCTCAAAAGATAGCTGCCACTGCGGCTTTTTTTAATATCGCCAATCACTGTACCCTGCTTTTTACTGGGCTTACCATCGGCGATGGCGAGGTAGAATTTCTCGATTTCACGATTAGCAAACAGCGCGCCCAACTCCGCTGCCGCCGCCGGATTTTTGGCTAAAAGTAACAAGCCTGACGTGGCATCATCTAAGCGATGCACCAAATGCATGGCTGCGCCCGCAAAATCGCTATTAAGGACATCCACCAAGCTTTGCGCAGATTCATTGCGGTGGAGATTTACGCCAGGACCTTTATCAATAACGATATAGTCTTCAGCGTCTTCAATAAGTGTATAGGCTTGTGTTACCACCGCATCCATATTAATCAGCGTGACGCTTATCTGTTCCAACGTGGCTATTGGTCAATATACCGCGCAAAATATCTACTTCGCGCATTTTTTCGTCATCGCCATTTGAAAACTCCAGCTGCAGTGCTAGAGCTTCAAACTCCTCGGTATCGCCACTATGCGCGTAAACATCAAGCAGCTGCATTTTCAGCTCTACATCGTCGCTCACACTTATTTCCGTTTCCAGAATATGCTTAGCACTCGTGTAGTCACCCAGTTCCATGGCCGCCGCTGCGCGATGACTTGCATCATTACTGGCCATAACGGCCAAATCTGGGGCGTCACTGCCTCCAGAAAGCCACTCGTCGTCAATATCTGATAGGTCAAATTCGCCAAATTCAGGCTCTACAGACGGTGTCTTCGGCTCCTCATCAATAGCCGAAAAAATCGTATCATCCAATTCAATTTCATCGATATCGATTTGATCTGCTTCGTTATCTAACTCTGCACCCGCTTCGGCCTCGGCAAATAAATCATCGGTTTGCAACTCAGCAATCTCTTCATCTTCTTCGGTTTCGTCAAAGGCAGGATTGTTTATCGCTGAAAGAAGCTCTTCATCCAAGCTCAGCGGCGGCATCTCAAACTTAGATTCCTCATGCACTGCGTTAGCGGTATCAAAGGCGTCAAGTTCGTCATTCACGCGATTCTCTGGCGCCCCAATTTGAGCGTCTCCATTTGGCTTGCGAACCACACTTGCCTGAGAGTCCAGTGAAGTAAACACATCATTAAATGTATCTTTTCGCGCGGCAACGGCAGCGTTCACATCGCTTAAATCAACGGGCTCAATTCTAGGAGCAGTTGTACGACGACGCAGCCACAGCAATACGGCCAAGCCAACTGCCACCAAAGGCAATAGCCACTGCCACATAGCATTGGCACCCAATGTTACTGCAGTATTATTCATCACGTTTACATTGTTACTGCCAGGAGCAGTGCCAGGAGCAGTGCCAGTATCTGGTGCAGTAGCCTGCTCAGAGGCAAAATCAGCAGTTAGGGCTAAATCAGCCTCGCTAGCGCTAGGATCAATTGCGTTATCACCGCCAACTGCCTCGATACCCGTGGGGCTCGCCACTAACTCAGACTGCACTAAAGCAGGCACGGCGCCCGCCACTTCTGCACTGCGCATTTGTTGGTACTGACTATTTAAACTGTCTAGCTGAGCCTGCAGCGCGACGAGCCTTTGGCTCATCTGCGCAATATTTTCGGAAACTCGCGCAACCTCCCCCTCTACCTCACCAAGATTTTGCTGCAAAAACTGTTTTTCACTAAGCACACCGTCGCCTTCGCCAGCACTACTAGCGGTGTTGCCACCGCCTTCTTCCTCACGACGACTAACAATAGCCGGATCAAGACCCAGCCCGCCATTTGGTCGACCTAGGCTACCGGTAGCGACTGCCTTAATATTTTTAGCCGGTTTGGCTGGTGACGAAGTAACAGGCTCGGTGTCTAGCGGCTCAGGCAAACTTTCAAACAAGTCGAGGGTAACTCGCTCTTTCAGTAAATTGCGATTGCCGCGAATAAACGCCTTTGGGTTGTTCGCGTATAAGCGATCCATCCACAGGGCTACCGACCCACTTTTGGCCCTGGCAAGCCGCAGCGCAATACTCCACAAGCTATCGCCACGCACAGTGGTATAAAAAGCCGAATCACTGACAATAGACTCCGCAACAACAGGGGCCTGGCGCGGGGCATTAGGAAGCTTGCTCACGATCGCCGTCGATGCAGTACGATCGATATTTTGAAGCACCGTCACCCCTGCAGTACTTTTGGCCACGGCATCAACTGGCGGATCAAATAAAAGGGTGTACGCTCGACTTAAACTGCCATTCGGCCAACGGACATTAAGCATGAAATGTAGGAACGGTTCGCGCAGTGGCCGGTCACTTCTCAAATAGATAGTGCCATTGCCAGTCAAGTCTACTTCACCCACTGCCGAAATAGAGCGCGTGTCCACTGAACCAATCTCTATTCCGCTATCACCGTCCTTAACCGCGACTAGGCTAACCAGCAATTGTTCGCTACCTAAGCCTTCAGCCTTAAAAATTGGAATTCGAGCGAATAGGGGCTCACCTAGTTCAGAGTCAAGTGTTGCCGGGCCCAAGCCTAAAGCCGCCGCTTTCTGCCCAACCATAATTGCTAAACACAGCGGTAACATCGCCGGTACTTTAAATTTAGCCATACTCAACATCTCATTTTGTCCCCCGCCCCCCAAAATAGGGCAGGTATTACGTAGAATACCTGATTGTTCTTTATATTTAGCAACTATCTCTAACACTTGCCATTAAACGCTTGTAAAAACCTGAAAACAATCACAATTAGCCCACAAAATCGCTTATTCACATTCTAGCAGGCACTGCCCATTAGTTTTGTGGACAACTTTGGCCAAATGCAGCCAAAATAAAAGTTTTCCCCAATTTAGGTGAATAAGCTTGTGGATAACATTGTACATACCCACCATAAGGTAGCGTTCATGGGTGCTGGGCGATTCCGCATAAAATTTAACCAAACTGTCACAGTCATTTATTTCCCTTGACTAAGCGGTACCGGCTCATGACGAAATAGAATAATAATAATCACCAAAACCAGCGCCGCAGCGAACCAATATGGGTAAGCGGGGGAAAACTGGTAGAGCACACCACCCAAAAGCGGGCCGAGCATAAACCCCAGCCCGGCAGTTGAGCCCAGCAAGCCGGCCAAGCCCCCCTGCTCCCCTGACTCGACTGCCATTGTTGCGCTCGCGGTGAGAGAAGAACCGGTCACCGCCATTCCAAACCCGATCAAGGCCATGGCGAGCAATAAAAAAGGCAACGTGTTTGAGCTGGCAAGAACAACATAGCCCACCCCCATAAAGGGCAAACCAAAACGCAGCAAAGTCATTGGCGGGCCAACATAGCGCTGCACCACGCCGAGCTGGGCCACTAACATTGCAATGGACGAGACCACCATGGCCATTGAAAAAGTTTGCGCCGATCGCACCCCGTCAAGCTGCAGAAGATCCTGAAAATAAAATCCTAGGGTTTGCTGGACCATACCAACCAAGCAGAACACAGTGAAGCTCAATTTAATATAAAGCTTATAACGCGGGTCAAAATAAGAGAGTTTGACCGCTTTAACGCCAGTGCGAGGCATTCGCGGTAGGGCTGGCAAATAACGCCACACCATCATCGCCACCACAAAAGTAATTGCAGCCTGAATAAAAAATGGGGCTAAGTAGCTGATATGGACGAACCAAGCTAAGGCTGGGCCAATCATTACGCCTATCTGATTAAATGCCTGCATTTTACCCATGCCACGGGTTCGCTCATTTACCGAGGTCACGTCGACCATATAGGCTGAAGAAGCTGGGTGAGTTGCCGACATAAGCGCTGCGTGAAATGCCCTACTCAATATTAAAAACAGATAGAGCACGCCCCCCGCCAAGGCTCCCGTCAGCCCCAAATAGGCCACGCCGTTAAACACCAAGGTGCCAATGGTGTAGCCACACAGCCCCAGAATTATTAGGGGTTTTCGACCCCAGAGATCGCTGAGGCGCCCCCATCGCGGGGCAGCAACAAAAAAGGTGAAGGCCGTTAAAGTTGAGAGTGAGGTTATCGCCACTTCGCGGGGCTCAAATGTGAAGCCACTAAACGGTAAACTAAAAACCAGTTGATCCAAACCCAACTCGCGACCGAGCATCGGCAAAACAGCAAAGACCACGGTTTGGCCCATACCGACACTCATCATGGCGAGGTATAGGGTAATCATGACAGTCCATGTGGGAGCTGACGACGCCTTTAGCAAACTACCCTGTTCATCTCCACTCACTGTAAAAACATTCCTATCATCCGGTGATTCTGGCAGAGTATAAATGCTTTGCTGTATTCGCTTTATAGTCTATTTGCAGTGCCGCCATAATACACTGAAAACCTGCTTTTAAAGGAAAAGTCCAACTCATGGCCCTAAATTCGCAACGCCCTGCACTTAGCCAACGCTGGCTCAATAGCTTAGAAACGGCCGGCAATCGCCTTCCCCACCCCGTGTTACTTTTCATTTATTTTTGTGTAGCAATTATTCTTAGCTCTGCCCTTGCCAACAGTTTAGGCTTAAGTGCAACACACCCCATCAGTAACGACACCATTACCGCCAAATCATTACTAAGCAGTGACGGCCTACGCTGGATGATAAGCAATGCCGTCGCCAACTTTATTCACTTCGCCCCAGTCGGCTCAGTCATTGTTGCGATACTTGGCATTGCGGTGGCCGAAGAGTCAGGCTTATTGGCCTGTGTGCTTCACCGTCTTGCCAGTAAAGCGCCTCCGAAATTTCTCAGCGCTTTTGTAGTGTTTGCGGGGGTGATGTCCAGTATCGGTTTCGACTCAGGCTATGTAGTCTTAATCCCACTTGCCGCATTGATCTTTCGAGCCGCCGGTCGCTCGCCACTGGCAGGCATCGCCGCTGCATTTGCAGGGGTATCTGGCGGTTACAGCGCCAATTTACTGCTGGGGCCGGTTGACGCGATCCTTGCCGGCATCACGACTGAAGCGATTGGTTTAGTCGCCCCGGAACACCAAGTCCTGACCAGCGCCAATTACTACTTCACCCTCGCCTCAACGGTGTTTATTACCCTTGGCGGCGCGTGGATTAATGAAGTTTTTGTCGAACCTAGGCTCGCCAAACCCAGCACCAGCAATGAGAAAAGCGCAACAATACCAAAGGATATTCAGCGGCAAGCTATCGCCCTGCGCCGAGTTGGGGGGTTTAGCCTCGCTTTTATCGCCATTTTGTTTGCACTGGTGCTACCGGCCGATGGCCTATTGCGCAACCCCGATCCCAACGGCCTCGCCGCACTACCTTTGTTAAATGGCATTGTCGTGTTCATTGCCGTGTACGCGGTGATCGCGGGTATTATTTTTGGCTACGGCACGGGAAAATTTAAATCCCAACATGATTGGGTTGGCGGCATGGAAAGCGGGCTTGCTAGTTTATCCGGCTATTTGGTGCTGATGTTTTTTGCCGCGCAGTTTGTTAATTATTTTAACTGGACAGGATTAGGAGCGATCACAGCGATTAACGGCGCCCAATGGCTGGCTGGTCTAGCGCTGTCCAAAACCAGTTTACTGGTCAGCTTCGTATTGGTGAGTGCGGGGATTAATTTATTAATAGGCAGTGCTTCGGCCAAATGGGCTTTAATGGCGCCCATATTTGTACCAATGCTGTATTTACTAGGCGTAGATCCGGAATCAAGCCAAATGGCTTATCGTATTGGCGACTCAAGCACCAATATCATTACTCCACTAATGCCCTATTTCGGTGTTGTTGTCGCATTTGTGCAACGCCATGATAAATCGGCCGGGATGGGAACCTTGATGGCCCTGATGCTACCCTATTCGCTATGTTTCTTAATCGGCTGGTCTTTATTATTGGGATTGTGGCTGGCAGCCGGACTGCCACTAGGTCCGGCTTGATTCCTAACGAATAATTATGACTGCTGGTCTTGCACAGTGGCGGCCATTTCTTCGATATTAACGTGGCGAACGTTGGCGCCTTTAACAAGGTAAATTACGTGCTCAGCAATATTGCGCGCATGATCGCCTACCCGCTCCAAGGAGCGCAATGCCCACATAACCTGCAGCACAGAGGAAATCGTGCGCGGATCTTCGATCATATAGGTTACTAAGCTGCGCATAGCGGTGCCGTACTCAAGATCAACAGCCTTGTCTTCTTCCGCAACTTCTAAGGCTAGATCTATATCAAAGCGAGCAAAGGCATCAAGTGAACCGCGCACCATACCGGCAACATGGTCGCCTATGTGGCGGATTTCGAGCACACTGCGCGGCAAGCCACCAAGCTCAGTTAACTTAATGGCACTATCGGCAACTTTACTGGCCTCATCGCCCATACGCTCTAAATCGCTTAGAATTTTGCTAATCGACAAAACCAAACGCAAATCGCTCGCGGCTGGCTGACGCCGAGCGAGAATAATGGTGCAATCCTCGTCAATTGAAACTTCCAGCGCATTAACTAACTTATCGCCGCGTTTCACCTCTTCAGCTAAACCGGTATCGAGGCTCATAAAGGCATTGGTTGCATCAGCAACCTGCTTCTCAACCAAGCCACCCATTTCTAGCATCCGGGTTTTTATATCATCTAGCTCAGTATTAAACTGCTGTGATATGTGATGCGTATGCGAATTTTTTTCTTTCATCATGATTCTCCCAATAACACCTCAGCAAACATCGAACAGCCATTTTCCAAGCCAGATCAACCGTAGCGCCCAGTTATATAATCTTCAGTTTGTTTATTACTCGGGTTAGTAAAAAGAATGTCAGTATTATCGAACTCAATTAACTTACCGATGTACATAAATGCAGTATAGTCAGAAACGCGAGCCGCTTGCTGCATATTATGCGTGACGATTACGATCGTATATTTATCTTTAAGTTCGTAAATCAACTCTTCAATTTTAAGCGTTGAAATTGGATCCAGCGCCGAGGCAGGTTCATCGAGCAACAAAACTTCAGGCTCAACCGCAATCGTCCGTGCAATAACCAAGCGCTGCTGCTGCCCGCCAGACATACCAAGGGCGTTGTCGTGCAAACGGTCTTTGACCTCATCCCATAGCGCCGCGCCACGCAGTGAACGCTCTACAACCTCATCTAAAACCCGCTTTTTGTTAATGCCCTGGATACGCAAACCATAGGCAACATTTTCGTAAATAGATTTCGGGAAAGGGTTTGGTTTTTGAAACACCATACCGACACGGCGGCGCAAAGTTGCCACATCCACACGCTTGTCATAAATATTAGAACCATCAAGCGAAATTCCGCCGTCCACACGACAGGTATCGACTAAATCATTCATGCGGTTAAAACAGCGCAACAGTGTTGATTTACCACAGCCACTTGGTCCGATAAAAGCCGTAACTTTTTTCCGTGGAATCACCATATTCACATCAAACAGAGCCTGCTTCTCACCGTAATAGAGATCGAGGTTATCTACCGTCAGGGTAATATCTTCGTCGTGAATAGACTGCTCCACACGCGTGCGGCCCAGTGATTCCATATTGATGGCATGTGATTTAACTGCCGCTTTTTCTGTCGTCATAAAATTCGCCGCCTTTTCATTCACTTTATTCACGCGATTACATTTCCAGTGATTTGTATTTTTCACGCAAACGGTTGCGCAAAGCCACAGCACTTAAATTCAGCAGGGCAATAATCACTACGAGCAAGAGCGCAGTAGCATAAACCAGAGGCCGTGCCGCCTCTACGTTCGGACTTTGGAAACCCACATCGTAAATATGGAAGCCCAAATGCATAAATTTCTGGTCTAGATGGAAATAAGGAAAGTTACCGTCAACCGGTAACGAGGGAGCCAACTTAACCACCCCCACCAACATCAATGGCGCCACCTCACCCGCCGCTCGCGCGACGGCCAAAATTAAACCAGTCATCATCGCTGGGCTCGCCATTGGCAATACTACTCGCCACAGAGTTTCTGCCTTAGTGGCCCCAAGAGCGAGACTGCCCTCGCGCAAGTTACGCGGAATACGGGCTAAACCCTCTTCAGTTGCGACAATCACTACCGGCAGCGTTAACAGAGCTAAAGTTACCGACGCCCAAAGCAAACCAGGTGTACCAAACGTTGGCGCTGGTAACGCTTCGGCAAACATCGCTTTATCCATCTCGGCACCCAAGAAGTAGATAAAGAAGCCCAAACCAAATACACCGTAAACAATCGAAGGCACCCCAGCGAGGTTATTCACCGCGATTCTTACGATACGGGTCATTAAACCCTGCTTGGCATATTCGCGTAGGTAAACCGCCGCGATCACACCGAAGGGAGTAACCAAAACCGACATAATCAACACCATAATAACGGTACCGAAAATAGCAGGAAATATTCCGCCCTCTGTATTAGCCTCGCGGGGTTCTTCGGTTAGAAACTCGCCAAACTTCTGGAAGTAAAACACGATTTTCTGCCCAATATGCATGGCATTGGGCTGGTAGGCTTTTACCACGGTAGCCATGCGCTGCTCGCGCAACTGGCCACTGCTCGTCAAAATAGTGTAGCTATCTCGATTCCACTGGGTATACAGCTCGGCCAGTTGCGCTTGCAGGGCTTTATACTGGATGTCGAGTTCAGCCCGAGACAGAGCAATTTCCGTTTCCCTCTCCTGACGGCTTGCGGCACTTAAATCGTCATCAAGGCTTAAACCCCGCTCCTTTAAACGCAGCTTTTCCAATTTATAATTTATGCTGCCAATGTCTTTCTTTTCAATTTTGGCAATTCGATCGTGAATCTCACTGGCGCGCTCTACCCGAGCTTGAAAATCCAACAGCGCAGCAGGCCCGTCAGCCTCAGTGTTTGCGACAACCTTGCCCTGCTCCTTAACCTCTTGCAGAAAACCGTAAAAATTACCCCACTCGCGACGCTCAATAACCAATACATCGCGGGGATATTGAACGTCTTCGAGGTAGTCGCTAATCACCCATTTGAAATCGGCGCCGCCAACGTCGCGGTTGCCAACTTTAACCAATTCACGCTTTACAAAAGGCTCGCTAGCGTCAATTTTAAAGCCCGCACTCAACAATTGCTCAATGGGTACACTCTCAACCTCAACCCGTTCGGCAAGAATCGGAACAGCCGTCTCGCTAGGCAGATTATACTCAGCCTGGACAACTGAGGCCGGCCAAAAATGACCAAAGCCTCTCACCGCCAACAGTAGTAGCAAACCAATAACTGCCATGGTACTTACGGTAACCGCAGCGGCGTTTAACCAAATCATTGGCTCGCCGCGCTTACACCACTCAATCAGGCCCTGCTTGTTATCATCGTGCAAAGACATCTTTAAATTCCTGTTTCTCAGCCTACTGCGATGGCAATATCAAAGGTTACCGTAGCGCATACGCAAACGCTGACGCACTGTTTCGGCAATCGTGTTAACAAAGAAAGTGAACATAAACAACACGAAAGCCGCCAGGAACAGAATCCTGTAATGCGAGCTCGCCACCTCTGTTTCACCAATTTCAACCGCAATATTGGCCGCCAAGGTGCGCATACCTTCAAATATATTGGCATCCATAATGGGGGTATTGCCCGTCGCCATAAGCACGATCATGGTTTCACCCACAGCCCGTCCCATACCGATCATCAGCGCCGAAAAAATACCAGGGCTGGCAGTTGGCATCACTACTCCGATCAAACTCTGCCAAGGCGTTGCGCCCAGTGCCAAAGAGCCATAACTGAGGTGTTTCGGCACCGAAAATATCGCATCTTCAGCAATCGAAAATATTGTTGGGATGACAGCAAAACCCATCGCAATGCCGACCACCAGTGCGTTGCGCTGATCGAAGGACACGCCTAAATCATTGGTGAGCCACGCGCGCATATCGCCACCAAAAAAGGCTCGCTCCATTGGCGCACCAAGCGTCACACAGGCAACCACAATCCCAAGCACCACTGGCACGAGCAATACTGGATGCCAGCCTTCTGGCACATAACGCCGCACGCTAATTGGGAGCTGAGCCCAGCACCACGCGAACAGCAGAATACCCACCGGCATAATTAAAAACAGAGAAAAAACCGCAGGCATATTTTTTTCAATAAAAGGGGCTAGCCACAAACCGGCCAGAAAGCCAAGTATGACCGTAGGCAAAGCCTCCATTAATTCAATGAGTGGCTTAACCTTTCTACGCAGCGCGGGCGCCATAAAATACGCCGTGTAAATAGCGCCGCAGATAGCCAGCGGAGCCGCAATTACCATCGCGTAAAATGCTGCTTTTAAAGTACCAAAAGCCAGCGGTGCAAAACTGTACTTCGCTTCGAAATCATTAGTTGATGCCGACGACTGCCACACATAATCTGGCTCGGGATAACTTTCATACCAAACTTTACTCCACAGCGCCGACCACGACAGCTCAGGGTGCTCGTTGTGAAGCTCGTAGCTGTGCAGCATGCCTTGTTGATTTTCTAGTAATACAGTATCTGCACGCGGCGAAATCGCCATCGACGCAACAGTGCCAACATCAAGATCGCGTTTCAATAAGCGGCGGTGCGAGGTGGTGTAAAACACATCCAAACGTCCGTCTTTCGTTACATTCAGAAAGCCCTTGCGGCGGTGTTCCGTAACTAATGCGGCGCTGCCACCATTGGGCACCGCAAATTGCCGAACTGGCTGCAAGCGATAACCAGACTCGCGCGAGGCGTCGCGAACCACAAACCACTGCCCCACTTCACCGTGATCGCTGGCAGTCAGCAAGGAGATGCCGCCCAGCAGGAATCGCGCCTCGCTAAGCTTGCCGCTGTCAAATAAATAGCCGCGGTCTGCTACGTTAACCCGACGCAAATCGATAAGACGGTAACCACCGTCATTACTTAGTACATACAGCCATTGCTGCCCAGGACCGATCAACACACGGTCAGCAGCAATATCCAAAACGGGCAAGTCCACCGGTTCTTCAATCAGGGTGACTTCTTCACTGAGAAAATCTTCTTCTTTAACCCAGCGGCGACCGATTAATTTGCCATTGCTTATTGCCACCAAAAGCAATTCATCATCGCTGTCGCTAATGGCTATTTGATCTATTGCCCCCTCTTCACTCAGCAGTAAAGTCTCTTTCTCATAGGGGTAACGCAAAATTGGAGTAATAAGACGCTTATCACCGGGATAGCTGGTGCGGTAATCGTGCTTAGCGATCAGTACTCGGCCATCATTTAGGCCAAGCGCAAAAATGCGACTAACTTCGGAGTCGAGTGAAAAGCTGCTAATTGCCGCATTGTTTAAGGGCAGCTCTTCACTCAATAGTAATTTGCCGTCGCTCACTTGGAAAAAATCAGCCCGCCCAGAACGGTCAAGACGAAAACCTACTTCGGCTTGCTCCTCCATCGCTAAGTAGAGGCTGGAAGTCTCGCTGGTTGCCGCATACTGATTGGTTTCTTTAAGGGAAGCCGACTCAAACAGCGGCATAATTTCATACAGCAGGTAGAAAAATATCAGCAGAATGGCAAACAGGACCCCAATTCCACCGGTAGTGATGGTGGCTGTTGCAAGACCATCTTTAACTTGCCGCCATTTGCGGTAGGCGGAAGCGGTAGCTCGTACCTCAGACTGACTCATTTTACTCGCTCTCTAAAAACCAGCACACACAGTATGACAGTTTTGTTACAGTATTATGACACTCGGCATTACCGCAAAAAAAATGCCGCAAATCAGCTCTGCGGCATTCTTACAAGCATTACACCTAGACTGATTTACAGCTCTAATTTACTGCTTATTTTGTCAACAACGCTGGCCGGCAGTGGAATGTAGCCATCTTTAACTACGACTTCCTGGCCTTGCTTTGACAGAATCAGCTTCACAAACTCGCGTTCCAATGGTGCCAGCGGCTTATTTGGTGCTTTGTTTACGTAAACGTAGAGGAAGCGCGACAGCGGGTAGCTACCTTTAGTCGCATTTTCGGCATTGGCCTCAACAAAGGCACTTTTCTCGTCTTTTGCCAATGGCACTGCGCGCACGCTTGACGTTTTATAACCAATACCAGAGTAGCCGATACCGTTAATAGAGGTAGAAACCGACTGCACTACCGACGCTGAACCAGGCTGTTCATTAACGCCATTTTTGAAATCGCCTTTACACAGGGCTTCTTCTTTAAAGTAACCGTAAGTTCCGGAAACCGAGTTGCGGCCAAACATTTGAATATCCCGTGCCGCCCAAGCATTACTCATGCCCAAACCACCCCATGTATCTACATTTGCAGCGTGACCACACTTATGGGTGCTAGAAAACACCGCATCAACCTGTGCCATTGTCATACCTGAAATTGGGTTGTCTTTGTGCACAAAAACCGCCAAAGCATCAATCGCTACCGGGATTGCAGTTGGCTTATAGCCATATTTAGACTCAAAAGACTCAAGCTCTTTGTCTTTCATCTTACGGCTCATTGGACCGATATTAGATGTGCCTTCGGTCAATGCTGGTGGCGCAGTAGACGATCCAGCAGCCTGAATCTGGATATTGATATTCGGGTAGATACGCTTAAAATCCTCGCCCCACAAAGTCATCAGGTTAGCGAGTGTATCGGAGCCAACGCTAGATAAATTACCCGATACGCCAGATGCCTTGGTGTAGTCTGGCAGTTTGCTATCTACGCTCGTATCGGCAACCGCGCCCATTGACGACAAAGCCACAACCGTACTTGCTACTAAATATTTGATCTTCAATTCGATACTCCCAAAGCCATTAAGCTGTTACAACGATGCCACTTTATAGACGAATTATGACAACTTTGTGACAACAGCCCCAAATATCCTTTACCGCCAGCTTAAGCCACTTTTACTGCTGCAGATTTGGGAAAGACACAGCTAAAAACACTGCCGGTATTAGGCACACTACGGATACGCAATTCGGCTCGATGGCGAATAAGAACATGCTTAACAATGGCCAGACCCAGCCCAGTGCCGCCCGTATCAAGGGAGCGGCTTTGATCTACGCGGTAAAACCGCTCTGTTAAACGAGGGATATACTGGGGTTCAATGCCTATTCCGGTGTCTTCAACTTCAAAATAGGCATGGTAGTCATCTTGATACCAGCGCAAAATTATCTTGTCATTTTCACTGGTATAGCGCGCAGCATTGACCGCCAAATTAGAAAAAGCGCTGCGCAATTCATTGGCATTGCCATTTATTGCAATATTATCGTCACATTCAATCACAATATTCCGCGAGCCACTCGCTGCGGTCTCACTCTCTTCGCGAATCATTTCCATTAATGGCCGCAAGCGAATAACACTTTCATCAGCCAATTTTGGCACCGACTCTAAGCGCGACAGCAACATAAGGTCTTGGATTAATAAATTCATCCGCCGCGACTGTTGCAGCATTTGATTTACCGCCCTATCCCAGCGCGGATTTTCGCCACCGTGCTCAGAAAAAGTCTCTAGATAACCGTTAATCACAGTGAGTGGCGTGCGTAACTCATGGGAGACATTGGCAACAAAATCTTTACGCATTTGCTCTAAACGGTGGGTTCGAGTCACATCACGAGCAAACAATAGACGATTGCGCTTGCCAAAAAAACTGACACTAATACTGAGGTTGATCATGCCATTTACGGGGGAATTCATCTCCAGTGGCGCCTGATAGCGCTCTGCCTCAAAGTACCGTAAAAAGGCGGGACTGCGCAGCAGATTAACCAGCTGCCGGCCGGCATCTCCCTCTTGCCTTAGCCCAAGTAAATCGTGGGCGGAAGAGTTGCACCACTCGATATTGCCCTGGGGGTCGAGCATCACCACCGCGTCGGACATTGACGCAAATGAAGAGTGTAAATAATCAATCATTGCCTGCAGGCGATCACTGTCTTGACTAGAGTCTCGCTGCATTTGGTATATCACATCAAAAACTTGGCCCCACATCCCTATTGCCTCCGGCGGCTCTTCGCCGGTGCCGCTGTACAACCAATCCGACAGACGCTGCAATTGCTGCAATACACGGCCACAGATCAATATTGCGAGCACCAGCAGGGGCAATACCCCCAAGTCAAAAACAACGCAGGCCCCGGCCATTGCAAGCAATGGCACACTAAGCCGTAATAATTCTGTCTTCCAGCTGTAATACCGCATCATTTCGCGCTATGCGCAAACACCCGTGGTGGAAAAACGGTAGCCCGTTCCCCGAACTGTTTGAATTAAGAGGCCGCAGTCGCGAAGTTCGGTCTGCAGCGCCTTGCGAAGCCGCCGAATATGCACATCAACTGTGCGTTCTTCGACATAGACATTGGTTCCCCAAACTTGATCTAAAAGCTGGCCGCGACTATACGCCCGCTCTTGGTGGGTCATAAAGAACTTTAGTAATTTAAACTCGGTAGGCCCCATCTCTAATGGCGTGGCGTCAACAAACACCCGGTGACTGCTAGGGTCTAATTTCAGGCCTGCGACCTCGATGCTCTCCTCCTGCTCACGACTTGTCGAGCGCCGCATTATAGCTTTAATTCGCGCCATTAACTCCCGCGATGAAAACGGTTTGGTAATGTAGTCGTCGGCCCCCACATCCAAGCCCTGCACGCGATTGTCTTCATCGTCTTTGGCGGTCAGCATAATAACTAAAAGGTCGCGGGTCAGCTCATCTCTACGCAGGCGACGCAGTAATTCCAAGCCACTGGTAACCGGCATCATCCAATCTAGCAGCACCAAATCAGGTCGCCGATCCACTATAAGGCCATGTGCGTCCTGCGCATTGCTCGCTTCCAGACACTCATAGCCGGCCAACTCCAGTCCTACCCGTATCATTTCACGGATCGCAGCTTCGTCGTCGACGATCAATATGGTGCTTGCAGTCATCCCTTTAACCTTTTTTTGCGATATTTGTAAGCTGCATTAAAACGATTTTTAGTGACAATTTTATGACACTTCCAATTTTCCCAGCTTAATCAAACACTACCGTCTTATTTCCGTGAACCAAAACACGATCTTCGAGATGATTGCGCAGTGCCCGAGCAAGCACCGATTTTTCGACATCTTTACCAAGACGAACCAAATCGTCTTTGCTGTGCCGATGGGAAACCCGAATTACATCTTGCTCGATGATTGGCCCCTCATCGAGACGTTCGGTGACATAGTGACTGGTGGCGCCGATTAATTTAACACCGCGATCGAAGGCTTTCTGATAAGGGTTTGCACCGATAAATGACGGCAAGAAACTGTGATGGATGTTGATCATTCGCCCTGCGTAAGCCTGGCAAAATTCGGGCTGAATAATTTGCATATAGCGCGCTAATACCACGCAGTCTGCTTGGTATTCTTGGGCCAAGGCCATAATTTTAGCGTGGGCGGGTGCTTTGTTTTGCGGATCAATAGCAACGTATTCAAAGGGGATACCGTGCCATTCCACCATGCTACGCAGGTTTTCGTGATTGGATATAACACAGGGAATATCGCAGTCCAATTCACCACTGTGCCAGCGATGCAATATATCGGCAATACAGTGGGAGGCGTGACTGGCCAAAATAACCACCTTACGCTTAACCGCAGAGTCCACCAGCGCCCAGTGCATACCATACTCCTCGGCAATCGGTGCAAATGCCGCACGGCAGGCCTGCGCACTCACTTTCAGTGATTCGGCGCGAATTTCATTACGCATAAAAAACCAATTGCTCTCGGCATCGGCGTGATAATTTGCCTCGGTGAGCCAACCTCCCTGCTCTGCAACAAACTGACTAACGCGGGCTACTATCCCCACGCGATCTGGGCAGCTAATCACTAAACGATAAGTATGATCCATGTAAAACGCTCAATCCTTCATTAGACTTTATTTAATATACCGCGCAAAGCCTGCGGCAAATCTGCAGGTAAAACCACCGTTTTAGCATTGTCTGAAGAGGCCAAACGCAGCAGCGCTTCGGTGTATTTCTCGCCAAGCAAATAAAGCACAGGCAATTCTTCATTGCCCACCGCCTCAGACACTAGCGAAATAGCGGCGCCACTGGCTTTGGCAAGCACTACTTGGGCTTGCGCATCACGACGCGAGGCCTCTAAACGGCCATCAGCTTCCAAAATGGCCGCCTGTTTTTCACCCTCAGCTTTAGTCACCGCAGCGCGCCGCTGGCGCTCTGCCGCCGCTTGCTCTTCCATGGCCGCCTGCATCGTTGGCGAGGGGTTTATGTCCTGAATTTCTACTGTTTTCAGGGTAATCCCCCAATCGGCAATATCCTCAGATATAGCGGCTTTTAGTTTGGCTTTAATTTGGTCCCGCGACGACAGCGCCGAGTCCAGCGCCATCTCGCCAACAATAGAACGCAGCGCAGTTTGGACTAGGTTTTGAATTGCAAAAGTGTAGTTTTCAACGCCGTAAACCGCTTTTTCTGGTGCCACAATATTAATATAGGCGACCGCATTGGCAATAATCACCGCATTATCTTCGGTAATGACTTCTTGCGAGGGAATATCCAGCACAATGTCTTTGGTGGTCAACTTATAAGCCACCGAATCGATATACGGAATAATAAAATTTAAACCAGGATTTAAAGTAACGTGATACTTACCTAGGCGCTGAACGATATGTTTATAACCCTGCGGGACAGTTTTCACCCCTTTTAACAGGGTGATAACCACCAATATTGCCAATGCAATTACTACTGCCAAGCCATCCATCGCACACTTCCTTATCTTTGAATTTAAATACTTGCCATATGCCTACTTAGGCGCCACCGTGCGGACCGCGCACAATCAGTGTATTGCCTGAAATATCTTCCACACACACGCGATCGCCTACCGAAATTGGCTCCCGGCAAATAAACTGCCACTCGTCACTGCCCAACACCGGTATCGAAAAACGCATAGTACCGTGCTCCACCTCCGGCCCAATACGAATTACCATGCCCTCTTGCCCAATCACCTGCTCCCGCGACATACCAGAAAGCGTGCGGTTTTTCATTTTAGGATGAATAAACTTAAACCACAGCAGTAAATCCGCCACGGATAACGTCAACCAAAACAACAGCTGAACGACTAAACTCATTTCAACTACCGCAAGCACTAATCCGACGGCAATGGCACTGGCACCAAACCAAATCATCACAAAAACAGGGACAAACATCTCACTGGCTACCAGCAGTAGGCCAAAAACCATCCAATGCCAGTACGCTATATTTGAATTCAACCACTCCATTTCCGGGCCCTTTTCTTAATCGCTTGTGTGACAGGCACTTATTTACCCCTGATTTCTCTAAATATTCAAGCACTTAGTAAGGCTATTTATATTTTGCATGGCTGCGTCATCGGCCAGCAAGTAAGACCAATATCAAGTATAATGCCCCTTTATTCGGAATACTGCGTTACCGCCATGTCTTCAGCTATGCAAACACCAAAACTCATCTTCAGCCACCGCCCCTACTGGGCCGAATGTTTCGGCACCGCCTCCTACCTGCCCACCTCGCGGCAAGAGATGGATGCGCTAGGCTGGGATAGCTGTGACATCATCATTGTGACCGGCGACGCCTATGTCGATCACCCCAGCTTTGGCATGGCGGTTATCGGCCGAGTATTAGAAGCACAGGGCTTTCGGGTAGGCATTATTGCACAACCCGACTGGCAATCTGCCGAGCCGTTTAAGGCCTTAGGTAAACCGAACCTATTCTTCGGCGTGGCCTCCGGCAACATGGATTCCATGATAAACCGCTACACTGCTGACCGCCGCCTGCGCCACGACGACGCCTACTCGCCAGACAACGAAGGCGGCAAACGCCCAGACCGCGCAGTGATAGTATATTCTCAGCGCTGCCGCGAAGCCTATAAAGACTGCCCTATTGTAATAGGCTCAATTGAAGCCAGTTTGCGCCGCATCGCCCATTACGACTACTGGAGCGACAAGGTCCGCCGCTCCGTATTACTCGACTCTCGAGCCGACATTTTGCTCTATGGCAATGCCGAACGCGCTATCATTGACGTTGCGCACCGCTTGGGCCGCGGCGACAGCATCGACAGCATCCGCGACCTGCGCGGCACCGCCTATGTCACGCGCGAAGTACCCGACGGCTGGACCGTTATTGACTCGGCCAGCGTTGATCAATTAGGCAAAGTTGACCCCATTACCAGCCCTTATATTGACACCAGCGCCACCGAGAGCTGCAAGAAAAACGAAGAAGCCCCTGAAGCCAGCGCGCCGATTGACGCCGTGCAAACCGTCAGAATCGTCGACCCGCTGCAAGCGCGTAAAGCCGGCACCGACGCCGCCAAAACCGTTATTCGCCTGCCAGCCTACGAAGTCGTTAAAGTAGACCCCGTCAATTACGCTCACGCTGCGCGCGTATTGCACTTAGAAACCAATCCCGGCAATGCTCGAGCCCTTATTCAGCGTCACGGCGACCAAGAAGTGTGGCTTAATCCGCCGCCAATTCCGCTCAGCACAGAAGAGCTAGACTGGGTTTTTGAACTGCCCTACCAGCGCAAGCCGCATCCTATTTACGGCACCGCAAAAATCCCAGCCTACGAGATGATTCGCTTTTCGGTAAACATCATGCGCGGCTGCTTTGGCGGCTGTAGTTTTTGCTCAATCACCGAGCATGAGGGGCGTATTATTCAAAGCCGCTCCCATGAATCGATTGTTAAAGAAGTTGAAAAAATCCGCGACAAAACCCCAGAGTTCACGGGAGTTATATCTGATTTAGGCGGCCCAACTGCCAATATGTGGCGGCTGAATTGCAAGAGCACAGAAATTGAAAGTCGCTGCCGTCGCCTATCCTGCGTGTACCCCAGCATTTGCAAAAGTCTTAACACCGATCAGACGCCATTGATTGATTTATACCGTGATGTGCGAGAGTTAAAAGGCGTTAAAAAGGTATTGATCGCGTCGGGACTGCGCTACGACTTAGCCATTGAAACGCCAGAATATGTGAAAGAGCTAGTAACTCACCACGTAGGTGGCTACTTAAAAATTGCCCCCGAACACTCTGAAGACGGCCCTCTGTCGAAGATGATGAAACCGGGCATGGGCAGCTATGACAAATTCAAAGCGATGTTCGATAAGTATTCAAAGCTCGCTGGTAAAGAGCAGTATTTGATTCCTTACTTTATCGCCGCTCACCCCGGCACCAGCGATAAAGATATGATGAATTTAGCAATGTGGTTAAAGAGCAATAGCTTCCGTGCCGACCAAGTGCAGGCCTTCTACCCTTCGCCCATGGCCAACGCCACCGCGATGTATTACTCCGGCAAAAACCCGCTCAAGAAAGTGTCACGCACTAGTGAAGATGTGGTCAGCGCCAAGGGCCTAAAACAGCGCCGTTTGCACAAGGCTTTTCTGCGCTATCACGACCCCGAAGGCTGGCCATCGATTCGCGAATCTTTATTATCAATGGGCCGCAAAGACCTGATTGGCTACGGCAAAAAACACCTAGTGCCGCCACGCCAACCAGTAAACTGGACACCTAAACAAGGTAAAGGTCGACGCATACTGACCCAGCATACTGGACTGCCACCACGGAGAACGAAATAAAAAATTCATTTTCCGCGGGCTAAAGGCCTTCCAAAGCGACTTTTTTCTATGTATATAATAATCACGCTGGCTACGGATGCAGCTTGGTTTTATGTATAAGCACCACGAAGTCGTTTTTAGTACCTCGTTCTGTTTCATAAGTCCCTGCCTATCTCAGCTCTAGCACCAAACAGGCAATTAACAAAACGAGGCACATGTCATGTCTAGAAGTACCGGAAAAGTAAAATGGTTTAACGAAACTAAAGGCTTTGGTTTTATTGAGCAAGATTCTGGCCCAGACGTTTTTGTTCATTTCAGCGCAATCGGCGGCAGTGGTTTTAAAACCCTCACCGAAGGCCAAGCTGTTGAGTTTGATGTGCAAACCGGCCAGAAAGGTCCGCAGGCGGCGAACGTCACCGTACTCTAAGACCTGCTCCTAAAGCACGCTCTTAATAAAAAGCCCGCAGTGAAAAATCACCGCGGGCTTTTTTGTAGCGCCAATTTATCTGCCTCAGCGACTTATGTACCAGCAATAATGAATTGGTTTACCGCCACGGGAAAAGTCTTCGTCTAATGACCAGCGCGTTCGATCTTCCATTTTATACTGGCTAGTTAATTCTTCATCCAAAATAAAATCGCGCTTATTAGTAGAAAAAATCAGCACACCCTCCGGCGCCAAACACGCCATGGCATCGTTGATTAACTCACTGTGATCACGCTGTATATCCAGCACGTCATCCATCCGCTTAGAGTTTGAAAACGTCGGCGGGTCGAGCAGTATTAAATCGTATTGATCCTTGCAGTCTTTCAACCAGCGCCGGCAGTCGCCGTGCTCGGTGCGGTGGCGAGACTCGCTCAAGCCATTGAGCGACAAATTACGCCGCGCCCACTGCAAATAAGTGTGCGACATATCAACCGAGGTCGTCACCTTCGCGCCGCCAATACCCGCCTGCACAGAAGCGACACCGGTATAACAAAACAAATTCAAAAACCGCTTATTTTTGGCCCGCGCGGCAATATCCAAACGCACGGGGCGATGATCTAAAAACAAGCCGGTATCCAGATAATCGTAAAGATTAACCAACACCTTCGCCTGCCCTTCCTTGAGCTCCATCACGGTATTGCGCGGCGCTTGACGCTGGTATTGATCCTTACCGCGTTGACGGCGGCGTTCTTTAATCGCAATATTATTGGCAGACACCGAAAACACCTGGCTCACCGCTTCTATAACTTCGCGCAAGCGGCGCTCGGCATCTTCTTCTGGCACCGAGATCGGCGCCATATATTCAGCAATATGCACTGCGCTGCCATAGCAATCTACTGCCACCGCATATTCAGGCATATCCGCGTCGTACACGCGATAGCACTCAATGTCATTTTTCTTACGCCACTTTGCTAGGCGTTTTATGTTTTTACGCAGGCGATTGGCAAACATTTGGCCACCGGCGGTGAGCTGCAAGGTCTCCGTGGGCGCCTCACTTTGCGCCTCCTGACGGCGCTCATGAACCGCGGCTTCGGGGCCGATATTAAACAGTAATAACTTCGCCGGGATTGTGCCGTTCTGCAGTTGGTACTGTTTGTGGCTGCGAATACCCATACGCTTGCCCAAATCGGCATTACCGGTAAATACTGCGCCCTGCCACCCACTAAAATGGCTTAACATCGACTGCCCCAAATGCCGATACAAATGCAGCAATTCGGCCTGTTCACCCAGGCGCTCACCATAGGGTGGATTGGTAATAAGCAAGCCTTCATCCATCTGCCGGTGCGAGGGCTTAGCAAGCTGAGCCAGCTCGCGACGGCTTACCTTAATAAAACGTTCTAGACCGGCGTTCTCAATATTCTCTTGAGCCTGGGCAACGATTTTACCATTGGCATCGTAACCGCGAATTTCCGGCCATTCACGACTAAGGGCCAAGCTGCGCTGGGCCTCGGCTTGGTCCACAATCCCTTCCCACACAGCCTGATCGTGGCCCAGCCAAGTAGAAAATCCCCAACGCTGGCGCAGCAAGCCCGGCGCTATATTCATGGCCATCATCGCGCCTTCAATCAACAGGGTGCCGGAACCGCACATAGGATCGATTAAAGCGCCGCCGCGGCTAGCCATACCAGGCCAATCAGCACGCAGCAGCAAAGCCGCTGCTAGATTTTCTTTCAAAGGTGCCATCGCGCCGCTGCTGCGGTAGCCGCGGCGATGCAAGCTCTCGCCCGACAAGTCAATACAGGCTGTGATCTGCCCGCGATTCAAACGAATATTTATGCGAATATCGGGAGCATTTTTATCGACGCTCGGCCGCTCTGCCCCGCGCGCCAGAAAATAATCAACTACCGCATCTTTGCTTTTTAATGCGCCAAAATGGCTATTGCGAATCTCATCAGTCTGACCGTTAAAATCCACGCTGAGGCTATTATTGGCTAACATATGCTCTTGCCAATCAACCTCCCCTAAACCTTGATAGAGGTCTTCAGCACTTTCGCCGCGAAATTCGGTGAGTATTAATAAAATACGATTCGCCAATCGTGACCACATACACAGGCGATACACCGTGACTAGATCGGCGTTGAAAATCATCGCGCCAACGGTTTCACGAACCGGTTCGCCGCCCAAACTCGAGATTTCTGAGGCGAGCAATTGCTCCAAACCTTTAGGGCAGGTCGCTATAAATGAACGCTTTTGACTCATAAAACCTCTGAAGAGAACTAGTAACAATAAAAAAATCGTTTATAAACAATACAGTACCGTCTTATACAACATCCATCTAAAAGAGCATATGCATATAAGCAATAGGTCTTCGACGAGCACTATGAAAGTTTGGTTACATGAAGATCCTGTCGCGGCAATTCCCGCGATGGTGCCAGAAAACTGGGTTAGTCGCATCTATCCTAACCCAGAGCGACATGTTGACTACAATGCTGGAGGCGTATGCCCAATGAGAAGACAGAAACGCGACATGACCGAAAGAGCTTACCAACGTGGATACCAAGCCGGCATCGCCGGAAGACAAAAAGACAACTGCCCTCATAATCAAGATCAACTCAAACAGGAATGGCTAACAGGCTGGCGGGAAGGACGCACCGACCACTGGGACGGTATCGACACCGCGACCGCGCTGGAAAAACAAGCGTTTCACTAAAACCAACTACACCCAATTCATTTACTACTAAAAGGCCCATCCGGGCCTTTTTCTTTATAGCCTACGTTATTAGCGAGACTTCCGGCCACGGCCACCCTCTGGGGCCATAGCGGGAACCGGCAGCTCAGCCATTTTATAGACATCGGCAATATCTAAATCATTCAATTCCGTCCACTGGCCAACCTTTACTTTAGACGGAATAAATACTGACCCATAGCGCACCCGCTTCAGGCGGTTAACTTGCAAACCTTGCGATTCCCAAAGACGTCGTACTTCGCGGTTGCGACCTTCCATAATGACCACGTAATACCAGTGGTTAAAGCCCTCGCCACCGCCATCGACGATATCGGCAAAACGCGCCAGACCATCTTCCAACTGCACGCCATCGCGCAATTGTTGCATCATCACCGGCGTAGCACTGCCCATCACTCGGCACAAATACTCGCGCTCGATGGTAGTCGACGGGTGCATCAATTTATTGGCCAGGTCGCCGTCGGTGGTAAAGAGCAACAAGCCGGTGGTGTTAAAATCGAGTCGACCAACCGATATCCAGCGCTCGCCCTGCAGGCGCGGCAGGCGATCAAACACCGAGCGCCGCCCCTCTGGATCTTTGCGGCTGCAAATCTCGCCTTCAGGCTTGTTATACAGCAGGATGCGAGGTTTTATTGCCGCAGTGTCAATACGCAGCGGTTTGCCGTCAAATTGAATTTTGACGCCGGCACCCACGCGATCACCCAGACCAGCCACTCGACCGTCCACAGTGACTCTGCCCTCGCTAATGACTTTTTCCATTTCCCGGCGTGAACCTAAACCAGCTCTAGCCAGTACTTTTTGTAGTTTTTCATCAGTGGGTATCATTAAGAATGGGTCTCAGGTGGAAAATCATGGGCAGGACTATCATGTGCTACGTCGTCAAGATCGACATCGGCGAGCAAATCACCAGACCTGTCATCCGCAGAGTCGTCGGTCTCGGTATCAGTTTCAGTTTCAGTTTCAACGTCAGCCAAATCAGTGTTATCGCTACTTGCGACGGGCGCGAATTCGCCGGTATCTAAATCTAATTCACCGTTTAGGGTGTCCAGATCAGCAATATCGGCGAGGCTAGGCAACTCATCTAAATTGCGTAAATTAAAATAATCTAAAAACTTGCGGGTGGTGGCATACATGGCCGGCCGGCCAGGCACATCTTTGTGGCCCACCACTCGTACCCACTCGCGCTCGAGCATCGTTTTAATAATTTGCGAACTCACGGCAACACCGCGTATATCTTCAATATCACCGCGGGTAATGGGCTGGCGATAAGCAATTAGCGCCAAAGTCTCGAGCATTGCTCGGGAATAGCGCTGCGGCCGCTCCTCCCACAAACGGCCCACCCAAGGTGCAAGGTCTTCGCAAACCTGCATGCGATAGCCGCTCGCCACCACCTTTAGCTCAAAACCACGCCCCTCACAATCTGCAGTAATCGCCTGCAAAGCCTCCTGAATGGCGGCATTGCCTGGACGCTCTTCAGGATCGAATAATTCGCTGAGCTGCTGCACCGAAAGCGGCCGTCCGACCGCCATCAACGCCGCTTCGAGAATTCTTTTTAACTGCTGTTGTTCAAGCATTAGATCACTTTCGCTTTAACGTGAATGGGGCCAAAAGCCTCTGACTGCACAATTTCAACCAGTGACTCCTTGATCAGCTCCATAATAGCCAGAAACGTTACCACCACCCCCAAACGCCCTTCTTCAACTTTGAATAAGCTAACAAACGGTACAAAACTGTCAGAGCGCAACGCGGCGAGCACCTCGGACATGCGTTCGCGGGTAGACAATTTTTCACGCTGTACTTGATGGCTTTCAAATAAGTCGGCGCGCCGCAGTACATCGCCCAACACCATCATCAATTCTTTAAGGTCGACGTCGGGGTCGGCACGGCGCTTTTCCGCCTCAGGTGGCTCAATTTGCGCCACGTAGTTATCGCGACCAACCCGCGGCAACTGATCGATATTTTCGGCGGCTTGTTTAAAGCGTTCATACTCTTGCAGACGGCGAATTAACTGGGCGCGGGGATCCTCTTCATCGTCGAGGGCTTCGGCTGAGCGCGGCAATAACATGCGTGACTTAATCTCGGCCAGCATCGCGGCCATCAGCAAGTATTCCGACGCCAATTCAAACTGCATGGCGCTCATCATATTAACGTACTGCATATACTGTTCAGTAATTTGCGCGACGTTAATCTCAAGAATATCCAAATTCTGACGTTTTATGAGATAGAGCAACAGATCAAGCGGACCTTCGAAGGCCTCGAGAAAAACCTCAAGCGCCTCCGGCGGGATATATAAATCTTTAGGAATTTCAGTGAGGGCTTTGCCCTGAACCACGGCAAAGGGCATCTCCCCCTGCTGGGGCTGCTGCCGAATAGCTTTTAAGCTGACAATATCGATTGGCGCTGCGGGCAGTTCAACAACGGGCTCTAAACGACCGGCGCGGGCTTCTATTGTTAGGCCATCTGCTTGCCCAACTTGAGCCACACTATCCGGCTGCTGTTCTGTCTGCTCGTCTTGCACTATTACTGAGATCTCACGATATCATCCACCAAGGGCTGGATTATACGTGGATCTCGCCGCCGGTCACAGCGAATCCTCAAATTGACTTACGTCTCCGAGGCCTCTGCGTATTATTACCGGAACTTCGTCTATTAAATCGACGACCGATGTCGCCTCCATACCGCAATAACCGCCATCAATCACCAAGTCGACCAAATTACCGATCGTATCGCGAATATCGTATGGATCGGTCATTGGCAGATCTTCGCCGGGCAGAATCAGGCTAACGCTCATTAGCGGCTCGCCGAGTTCTGCCAGCAAATCCAAACAAATTTGATTGGCGGGCACCCGCAACCCCACGCTTTTGCGTTTGGGTTGCAATAAGCGCTTAGGCACCTCTGGCGTTGCCCTCAAAATAAAGGTGTAAGGCCCAGGAATAAGCCCCTTTAATAGCCGAAAGGCGGTGTTATCAACCTTGGCGTAAGTACCTAACTCAGAGAGATCACTGCACATCAATGTAAAATTGTGTTTGTCGTCAAGACGACGAATCGCCCGCACCCGCTCAAGTGCATTTTTGTCGCCCAAATGACAACCCAAGGCATAGGCCGAATCCGTCGGATAGGCCACAACGCCGCCGCCACGAATAATATCCGCCGCTTGCTTTATGAGACGAGCCTGCGGATTTTCTGGGTGTATCTGAAAAAATTGACTCACTGAAGCCTCCCTAAATTGTTATCACTGCACTACAGGTGTAATCCAACGCTCCCAGACTGGCTTACAGGGCGCCACGATCTTTGCGTCGCAACCCAACTCAGACCAGCTACTGGGGTTATGAAAATCGCTCCCCGCCGAGGCCTCTAGTTCAAACTGTTGGCACAACTGCCGCAAATAACCCAAATCCTGCGGCGACGGCCGGCCATTGCAAACCTCCAGCCCTTCGCCGCCGGCCTCCTTAAATTCCGTCAGCATACGGCGCAACTTGGCGTTGGTCATTTTGTAATGGAGCGGGTGCGCGATTACTGCAACACCGCCCGCCGCGCGAATCCAGCACACCACCTCGCTTAATGCTGGCCACATGGCCTTAATGTCGCCCGCCTTGCCGGCGCCAAGATATTTATCAAAGGCGGTCGCCATGGAGTCTACATGGCCCGCAGACACTAGAAAACGAGCAAAGTCAGGCCGACCAATTGCTCGCCCCGCAGCCAACTCAGAGGCCGCCGCATAACTGCCGACAAATCCCAGTTTATCCAAGCGCTCGGCAATAATTAGCGCGCGGGCATCGCGGGCACTGCGCTGAGCCTCTAACTCGCTAACTAAAGCTGGCTGATTTATATCCACACCCAAGCCCAGCACATGAACATTTACACCAGACCACGTACAAGACAACTCAATACCTGCCAGTATCTGAATGTCATCGCCAGCATCAGCCTGCAACTCGGCAAAACCAGCAACAGTATCGTGATCTGTAATCGCTAATAACTGCACCCCGCGCTCGCGGGCGCGCTGAACTAGCTCTTGTGGCGACAAACCGCCATCTGAAGCCGTGGTATGGGTATGTAAATCAACGATCAAACCGAATCCCCTTGGAGGCTAGTGATGAAATTTGAAAATAGGTATAGTGGGTGGATTATCACTGCCGCGTCACACTATGCCAACGGCACCCCTTTAGCACTAGGCAGTTATAGCAAGCTGTAACACCAGACGACTACGTCAAATAGGAAGCAATATGCCGGAGCAGGCAAGTAAAAATCAACGGCACAGTGTTGTTGTTAATCTTTTGTTCAATATCATTATACCGACCCTGATATTGACCAAACTCAGCAGCGAAGTTTATCTCGGCCCCCGCTATAGTATCGTGATTGCCCTCGCCTTCCCACTGGCCTTTGGTATTTACGATTTTGTCAAAACCCGCCGCGCCAATATTTTTGCCATTTTGGGTTTCGTCAGCGTACTGCTAACTGGCGGCATTAGCCTTCTGGAATTAGATGCCGCCTACATCGCTATCAAAGAGGCAAGCATTCCAGCAATTATCGGCATCGCCACCCTTGTATCACTGTATACGCCCTATCCACTGATAAAAACCTTTATCTTTAACGATGAAATTATTGACACTGAAAAAGTCAATAGCGCACTTAACGAACACAATAGCGAAGACCAGTTTCAAGCTACCCTGCGCAACGCCACTTATATGATCGCTTTCTCCTTCTTTCTGTCGGCCAGCCTCAATTACGCCCTGGCCAAGATCTTACTTGTCAGCCCACCGGGCAGCGCCGAATACAGCGCCGAGCTCGGCAAAATGACAGGCCTAAGCTTTCCCGTCATCGCCCTGCCCTGCACCGTAGTCATGCTCGGCGCCATGTTTTATTTAGTGAAGCGTATCGAGAAACTTACCGCTCTCACTTTTGAAGATATTTTCAGAGTCAATTAGGAAACACCATGTTATACGCCGTAATTAGCGAAGATGTCGAAAATAGCCTCGCCAAGCGCTTAGAGACCCGCGCAGCCCATATCGCGCGCCTACAAGAACTAAAAAGCCAAGGCCGCTTAGTACTCGCAGGCCCCCACCCAGCAATAGACAGCGAAGATCCCGGCGAAGCGGGTTTCACCGGCAGTTTGATAGTGGCCGAGTTCTCCAGCCTAGCCGACGCACAGCAGTGGGCAGATAGTGACCCTTATATTAGCGCAGGGGTTTACGCCAGGGTCACGGTTAAGCCCTACAAGAAAGTACTGCCTTAACAAGGCAAAAATTGAAGTAAGCCTTCAAGTGCTTTATCCTTAATTTTTAATTGTTTATTGCAGCTTATTAACGTGGAAAATCCAGTGAAAAAATCAATTATTTTCGGCGTATCAACTCTGCTATTCAGCCTCAGCAGCATGGCACTCGCAGAAACCCGCTATATTAGCGACAAAATTTATGTGCCTTTGCGAGTTGGCGACAGCACTAAGCACCGCATCATTCACCGCGGCCTGCCCAGCGGCGAAAAACTGGATTTACTCGAAACCAACGAAGACAGCGGTTATTCACGGGTAAAAACCGATCGCGGCGTCGAAGGCTGGCTGCCCAGCCATTATTTGGTCGAAAATCCCTCTGCACGCTCATTGCTCAACGCAGCAAAACAGCAGGTCACCGAATTATCAAACTCCAATAAAGAGCTCCGCGAGCAACTTAAAACCACAACTTTAGACAGCACTCAGACCAACACTATTGTCAGCGAGCTTGAACAAGAAAACAGTGCATTAACCGAAGAGCTAGGCGAAATTAAGCGCATCTCTGCTAACGCTATCAAACTCGATGAAGACAATCGTCGCCTGCTCGAATCCAACCAAATGCTTAGCAGCGAAGTTGACGTACTTAAAACCGACAACGCCAGACTTCGTGAAAACAAAGAAAATGAATTCTTTTTAAACGGCGCTTTTGCAGTTTTAATCGGCGTTATGATCACGCTCATCATTCCTAAGATGATGCCAAAACGACGCTCTGACTGGGGTTAATATGCGCTATATTTCAGCACTGATTATTGCCATAGGCTTGTTTCTGCAGGCCTCGTACAGTGTCGGCCAAACCCAAGCTGACGCCGCGCAAATCACAAGTAATCCCATTGTGGTTATTGAAACCAGCAAGGGCAATATCACCGTTGAACTGTATGCAGACAAAGCCCCCATCACCGTTGAAAACTTTTTGGGCTACGTGCGCAGCGGTTTTTACAAGGGCACCATTTTTCATCGCGTGATCCAACGTTTTGCGGTGCAAGGCGGTGGCTTCACCCCAGACCTTGTCGAAAAGGAAAATGGTGAACCGATAGTCAATGAGTCCAAAATCAGCAAACTCCGCAATGAGCGCATGACAATCGCGATGGCGAGAACCGATGATCCAGATAGTGCCCGCTCGCAGTTTTATTTCAATATGGGCTTCAATCTCAGCCTCGACGCGCGAATGGGCAGAGCAGGTTACGCGGTGTTTGGCAAAGTGATCGACGGACAAAATGTGGTTCGCGACATTGCCATTAGCCCAACACGGCGGGTAGCACATTTTGACGATGTGCCAGTTGAACCTATCTTGATTCTTAATGCGAGCGTGAAGCAACCATAACCATGCGCAGCTGCGCAAGGGGTCCTTTTTGACAGCCCTAAGCATCAATCTGAACAAAATTGCACTTATTCGCAACTCGCGAGACACCGAATACCCCAGTGTCACGATGCACGCCGCACGCTGCATCGCAGCCGGCGCCCACGGTATCACCGTGCACCCGCGACCAGACCAGCGTCACATTCGGGTGAGCGACTGCTTTGACCTTGCCGAAATGCTAAGTGTTGAATTTAACATTGAGGGCAACCCTTTCGCCCCGGCCATGAAATCTCCCCGTCGAGGGGTTAGCGACTACCCCGGTTTTATGGAAATAATCCGTCAAATCCGTCCCGCGCAATGCACTTTAGTGCCCGATGGCGACGCCCAGCTCACATCCGATCATGGCTTTAATTTGCAACGCGATGGCGATCGACTAGCACCGATTATCGCAGAGCTAAAGAATCTAGGCGTGCGAGTTAGTTTATTTATGGATCCAGAGCCAGAGCAAATTCGTTTGGCGAAAGCCATCGGCGCCGACCGGATTGAGCTCTATACCGGCCCGTATGCCGAGGCTTTCGGCGCCAAGCAACAAAATGCCGTACTGCAGCGCTTTATTGATGCCAGCAATACCGCAGGTGAAGTCGGCTTAGGTTTAAATGCGGGTCACGATCTGAATCTGCACAATTTATTATTATTTAAAAACAGCGTAAATCAATTACTAGAAGTATCTATCGGTCACGCATTTACAGTAGACGCAATTGAAATGGGTTTGGACGCCTGCATCAAAGCATACTTACGCTGCCTTCAATAAAACATGGACAGGATCGGCAAAATTATCGCTGCACAGCGGAAAAACTCCCTGCGCAGCGATGTAAACTTAAAAGACCTTCTTAAGTACAAAGTAGAAATCGGCCTCTAAGCGTTCCAAGGCTGCCGACGACGCAAACCCGTCATCCATTAATGGTCGCGCCACAACCGCATCTACCGTCACTCCCCAGCCTAATTCACTTGAGGCGCGAACACCCACATCGACTATACTGCGCTCATCCCCTGCACTACCACCCGCATTTTCAAACCACGCCACGCCATATTCAACAAACACCCGGGCCTTGACGTCGAACCCGCCCATCAACAAAGTATGCTGTAAATTTAGTTCAGAAAAATGCCCTGAATCACCCGACATCACGCCAGGTAAATACGCACTCAACGTATTCATGCCGCCAAGCACCCACTGTTGCTGCTGAGGCAATTGTTCGTTGGCAAGTTGGGCCGAGAAGCTAGCGTTTAACTCAGTGCTTTCAGACAACGGTAATTTAGCCGCAACTTTAGGCAGTATCGTTACAAATTCCGCGGTTCTCGCCGCCGGCGTCACCTCTGGAGCCGATGTCGCACTCGGGTTTTCCACAAAATAATCAGCCTTAAACTGCTCGTAGCTACCGAGAGTGCCACTATCTCCGGTCACACCGGCCTTTATAGATAACTGTGCTGACCAGCGAAAGCTGGTATCACCGATTTTTTGTGCCGCAAAATATTTTGCGCCAAACTCCAAAGTGCCATACTTCTCATCCTGCAAGCTATCAAAACCTGGAACATCTAACTGCGAGTCGATGTATTCGAATTTTTCAAACAGATTAAACCGATAGGCTAAATCACTGGCCAACACCTGCTCGCCACTCAATGCCACAATATTAATATCCGCATCTAAATCAAGACTTTGCCCAGTGGTAGTGACGAGGCCTGGGCTACATAAATCCAGTGCCGACAGCACATCACAGACCAAACCACTATTTGTAATAGTGCTCGCCCCTGCAGTGCGACCAAGATTCTGTGCATACTCAATATGACTCACGGTAATGCCATATAAGCCCGAGGTAAACGGCCGGTCAGCCGTAAGCTGAATCCGGTGGTAATCTTCGCCACCGCGAGACTCACCGAAATCGGTAAATGCTGTTTCATAGCCCACGCCAATACGGCTGCCATCGCTGAAATTATGATTCATACCAATATCGCCAAAATAGCGGCCCACATAGCGGCTACCTTGGTTACCAAATTGCACAAACACGTCGGTAGCGTCGTAATCAACGATGGCCTCAGGCGTAAATACAAGCGCAACCGAGTCAGCCTGATTTTCATCCACCTCGAAGCTGGCTGAATAATTCACGCCAACACGCTGACTTTTCACATTTGCCATTACGCGAGCGCGCTCAAATTCGCCGCGAGTTAAATCAGTATCGCCCTCTAAATCCTTAAAAAATTCGGCAACACCCGCGCCTTTTACTTGTGCTAGACGCGCTTGCACAGCGTGAATATACACAACACTGCCCTCTGGTGCGTATTGCATTAGCACCAACAAGTGCCCCTTACGCAACACCATTGAGTTCATCAAAAATATCGCTTGCGAGGGCGTTTTTGCTGCAGTAAAAATAGACTCTAGCTCTTCTTCGTTTAAAAAATGATTACCGCTAACACGTAATTCATAGCCGTTCACCAGCCCGGTATAGGGCGCGCCCGCCGCTGCAGTAGAAACAATCTGCTCAACCGTCGTTAACTGTGGCGGTAGCGCCGAGGGGAAATCAATTGCCATAACACTAGTCCCTTAATATATTTTAAATTCGGTAGTTACTGCTTGTTAAAAATAGTCGCTAATCATGCACGGCACGTGAATACAGTGCCGCACTACAGAGTCAAGGATTAGCGCGATTCTCTTGCTTAACAGAATCAAATGTCTCGCCATCGAGAATATTTAATTCAACGCGACGATTTTCCGCGCGACCTTGCGGATTGTCGCTACCGTCCTCATTTTCATTAGTAGCCACCGGCACGCCTTCGCCATAACCGCGATATGCTAAGCGCCTTTCATCAACACCAGCAGCGAGTAGGTAATTGTAAACCGTATTGGCACGACGATAGGATAAACGCATATTGTAGGCATCACTGCCCTTCGCGTCGGTATGACCATCTATTGCAACTAATGCCTCTGGCTGCGCAGCCAACACCTTCACTGCATGCTCAAGAATCGAATGGGACTCTGGCGTTAAATCCCATTTATCAAATTCAAAATTAACGCCGCGCAAAACCAGTGGCGCGTCGTCTGTTAAATGACAGCCCGTTAAAAATACCGGCATATCTGCAGGGGTATCTAGACACTCATCTCGCTCGTCGCAAACACCGTCAGCATCACTATCTTTACAGGTATCCAACATCGCTAACTGCAAAGCATCTGAACAACCGACAGCGCCCGAGCCAGCACAACTGCCGTCATTACCACCACTTTCGCCATTATTAGCACCGAGACCATTGGCTATGCCTACACCGATTAAACCACCGGAGCCGGAGCTTGGACCATTTAACGCTCCTACCGCCACGACGCCGCCATTGCCAGCGTTTTCACCGTTTATAGCCGCAATTGCCACCGTACCGGAGTTACCCGAATTAGCGCCATTTAAAACTGCCGCCGCGGCCAAATCAGAATTACCCGAATTATCACCATTTAAGATAGCAACACCAGCACTATCACCGTTACCCGAGTTCGCACCATTTAAAATGGCCACTCCTGCACTACCGCCATTTCCGGTCTTGTCACCAGACAGAACACCAGCAGCAATGGCGTCGCTATTGCCGGAATTATCACCAGACAAAATCGCTGCACCAAGCGAGCTAGCATTACCGCTATTGGCACCACTTAAAATTGACAGACCTGCATATTCGCCATTACCCGAATTTGCGCCCGATAAAATTGCCACGCCGATAGCGCCGTCATTACCGGCGGAGCCAGAGTTAAGCACCGACAAGCCAAGCAGGCCACCGCTATCAGAACCAGCCAAAGCCAAGCCTTCACCCTGTGGCAAACCGGCTAATCTAAGCTCCTGCGTAATGCTATTCAGTAAGTTGACCCCCTCTGCCGTCAGCATTCCGTCGGGACCAACTGCATTGCGTATTTCTCCGGCAAAACCCGTTTCGTAAGTAAGGCCCAATGAACTCAATAATTGCGAGAGGCCCACCGCATCAAGCGGCACATCGGTCCCTGTTCCCGTTTTATTACCGAAACCAGCCAGCTCGCCAGACATAACTGTCAAGCCAAGATCGTTCTCCGGGTTTAGAATATCGGCACCGAGAAAATCATTGTCGCCTGTTCCAATCGGGTCAAGTACCGATGCGCCAACCGTGCCAACTGTCGACCCAACTTCTGAGAATAGCTGCTTCAGCCCTAAACTATTTAACAGCTCAGTTAAGGCGTCTGCAGACGCATATGGCGAGCCCATCAACATAATGGCACAGAGAAAAACAGACAGTCGTCTGTAAAAAAACTTCATGGGGCAACTCCATTTGTTAAGAAATATAAATGAATTTTCTACATGCCAAACACCGGTATAAATACTGGTACAAATACCGGGTAAATTTTTAAAAATCAGGAAAAATGTCACCTAACTTTTGCCGACAGGAGCAAAGGACAGCACTTTTTGTATACAGACATTCCCGCGACAGCCTTTAGCTCCACGAGAGATAAAGCACTGCCTAGCTAGACAACAAAGAAGAGATAAAACGTATTTTTGCGCAGGTTCGCATTCAAAAACCACCGGAAAATTCCTTCTATGCAGCAATACACTCTCACCACTATGTGAACATCATTGTTCTTTCCATGTTTCAACATTGAGGCAATAACTTTGCTTAATGCAAGACCAATGTTAGATTCGCGCATAGTAAGCGCTTTGAGTTAAGACGCGAGACAATTGAGAAGTTTTTTACCGAGAAAAATCATATTTGTGATAAAAATCACACAATTTTAAGGGTCGACCCCTATCTATTTCTCAATAATTTATTTAGTGACATAGCTGTTTTATGTTTTATCAAACACGTGATTTAACCCAGCACATGAAGTCACAACACAACAATAAATGAGCTTAAAAAGAAAACTGGCTTTAATACAGGAAGCTACTACGGACAGCCAACAATTAGGAATGAACACTAGTTACAAAAACTGGCACACCCAAGTGAGCCAGTTTTCTGCGGGGAGAAAAATCAAAAAACTTTTTTAATGACTAGATAAAAATCCGTTTCAAATGCACTCAATGCATCCTTGTCAGCAAATCCGTCATCAGCAATGCTTCGCGCAAATACGCCATCTAATTGCACATTCCCGCCTAGATCAGCATTAACTTTTATACCTGCATCAAGAATACTGCGCGTATCACCCTCGACACCTGAAGCATTTTCAAACCATGCAGCGCCGTATTCAATAAATACCGAGGGCTTTAAATCCAAATTAGCTAAGGTATATGAGCGCTGAAAATCTAATTTACCGTAGTAGCCTGAATCACCAGCTAGGACTCCAGGCAAATAGGCACTCATCGAGTTCATGCCGCCAAGCACCCACTGCTGCTGCTGAGGCAATTGCTCACTGGAAAATTGGGCCATCAGGTTTAGTTGTACATCACCAGCTTGGGGAATGGGCAACTTCGCGGTGAATCGAGGCAGCACCGTAAAAAACTCAGAGGTACGTGCACTCGGTACAACCTGCGGTGCAAGCGTTGCGCTCGGGTTGTTGGTAAAATACGCTGCTTTATACTCCTCGTAGCGCCCTAGTGAACCGCTATCGCCAGTCAAACCCGCTTTTGCCGACAGCTGAACAGACCACCGCAAGGCCTTAGGGCCACTCAAATCAGCAGAGAAATATTTACCACCAAACTCCAAGGTCGCATAAGCTTCGTCTTGTAGATTCCCAAACACGCCAACATCAATTTGTGAATCAATATATTCAAGACGCTCAAATACGTTAAACCGCGAGCTTAAATCACTGGCCAAGACCTGCTCGCCAGTTACACCAAAACTATTAATATTAGCATCCAGACCAATATTCCGAGTGCTAGTAGTGGTCGTTGAGCTTGGACTACACAAGCCAAGCATACCCAACACATCGCAAAGCGGGTCAGCACCCGATGTAGTGGTTGTCGATGTACTGTCACTTCCTAAGTCTTGTGAGTACTCAACATGGCTTGCGGTAACCCCATACAAACCTTGCGCAAAAGGCCGATCGGCAGCTAATTGCAAACGGTAATAGTCCTCGCCACCGCGCGACTCTCCAAGCTCGGTAAAGGCCGTTTCTAAGCTTAGCAGCCCGCGACTGCCGTCATTGAAGTTATGACTGACACCGACATCCCCGAAATAGCGGCCCACGTAACGACTACCCTGGTTACCAAATTGCAAAATCAGATCAGTTGGATCGTGATCTTCACTCGCTTCGCGAACAAACACCAAAACAGCGCTCTCTGGTTTATTTTCGTCGATTTGATAGCTCACGCTGTAATCAACGCCGGTGCGCTCACTGCGCACATTCGCCATCACCCGAGCGCGATCAAACTCTGCTCGGCTAAGATCAGCGTCGCCTTTTAAATCAGCAAAATATGCAGTGATTCCCCCACCTTTAAGCCCCACTATTTTCGATTGCAGCGCATGCACATAAATTTTATTGCCTTCAGGGGCGTATTGCATGGAAACCAACATATAGCCTTTACGCTGCACAGCAGAACTCATTAAAAAAATGGCTTGCGACGGCGTTTTAGCAACCTTAAATATTTTATCAAGTTCGACACTGCTTAAATGATGCGCGCCAGAAACTTGAAGCTGATAGCCATTAATCAGGCCGTGGTAAGTAGCGCTGCTGCCAGCCCACTCAGCAATCCGCTCAACACTGGCCTGCTGCGGGGGAAGCGCGGAAGGAAAATCAATTGCCATATCATCGTCTCTAAACAATAAAACCCAGGGGTGCGAAATAGTCAGTCAAGGGCGCAACCACACGCGCCATTGCTAGCTTTAACGCGCTGACAAATTCTCTTCCTCCACTGCTTCAAACACATCTGGCTGAAGGACGTTCAACTCCACGCGGCGGTTTTCTGCACGGCCAGCGGGATTATCGCTTCCATCGTCATTTTCATTGGGCGCCACTGGCACACTTTCACCATAGCCACGGAAAACAAGGCGATTATCATTAATACCAGCATCAATTAAATAGTTATAAACCGTTTGAGCGCGACGGTAAGACAGCCGAATATTGTAGGCATCGCTACCTTTGGCATCGGTATGTCCGTCTACAGCCACCAAAAATTCAGGCTGCACGTTTAAAACCCGAACCGCTTGTTCAAGTATTGGCAGTGATTCTGGAGTTAAATCCCACTTATCAAATTCAAAGTTAACTCCGCGCAATACCAGCGGTGCGTCTTCGGACAAATGACAGCCGGTGAGAAACACTGGCATGTCGGCGGGCGTATTCAAACACTCATCTAAATCGTCGCACACGCCGTCCAAATCAGCATCGGGACAGGAATCTAACAACGCCAACGCACCCACGTCACTACACCCGACCCCACCTGATGCAGAGCAACTGCCGTTATTTCCCGCTGCACCGTTTACACCATTAGGCCCAAGCGGACCGTTTGCCACTGCCAGACTGATCAAACCGCCTGAACCAGAACCCGGACCGTTTAATACCCCTGCGCCAATGACACCACCGTTAGCAGAATTAGCGCCATTTAATATCCCAATCGCCGCAGTGCCCGAATTACCTGAATTGGCACCATTTAACACCGCCACACCCGTCAGCCCGGAGTTACCAGAATTAGCACCATTAAGTATCGCTACTCCAGCGCTATCACCGTTACCCGAGGAATCGCCAGACAAAACCGCGAAACCAGCGCTGCCGCCATTGCCTGAGTTACTACCAGACAAAATGGCAACACCGACGGCATCGCCGTTGCCGCCAGAGCCGTCGCTCATCACCGCGACGCCAACTGGTTGATCATTTAAACCGGGTAGCGCTAAACTTGACCCCAGCTCACCAGCCGCCATACCAGAATTGTCTTTTGTCGCTTGGGCCGCCGGCCCAGTTACCGAACCCTCAGGCCCCACAACTCCACGTATTTTATCCGCGCTGCCGCTCTCATAGCTCAAACCTTGCTCGTCTGCCTGTTCCGAGAGGCCAGCCTCATCGAGGGGGAACATAGTGCCGGAGCCCGTTTTATTGCCCGTTCCCGTCACCTCGCCCGAGTTTGCGGTGAGGCCAAAATCGTTTTCAGGGTTCAGTACATCCACCCCCAAAAAGTCATTATCGCCAGTGCCGACCGGGTCCAGCACCGAGCCTCCAACAGTCCCTACCGACTTGCCAAACTCACTAAATAATTGCGATACACTCAGCGAATTTAAAAAATCCGTTAAAGCATCCGCGCGCGCTGCACTCACCGGCAGTAACACATGGCTCAGCAACACTGCGCACACCAGCAAAGCAGATAGATTCCTAGGACAAGACTTCATGCCACACTCCTAACCATCACAATAAAATCTCGCTGCACATCGGCCACGGGCTTCGCTCAGACAAGAACGCTAGGCACCGCAAACTCCCGTAATTAAACGCTTGCTTGGTGCCTTAAAAGAAAATTACATTACACAAACTACAGCGACGAACGCACTGCTTTAAAGACTCTCACCGCCAGTTATAACTGCCGCCAAAACGCGCACATCATAAATTATGTGTAGTAATACGCAATAGGTGAGATCAGCTCAAAATATGTGAATTATGCACTGGGGGAACTTGCAATCAGAAAGAAACACAGAAAATGTGCCAAGAGCAGATGTAATGCAATTTACAACAGCGGCTTACAGAAGGATGATGCAAATGACAAAATAATGGGGTGGCCGACGGGGCTCGAACCCGCGACAACAGGAATCACAATCCTGGACTCTACCAACTGAGCTACGGCCACCATTGGGGTACTACTAAGAGGGTACTGCAAACCTGTAAATGGCGCGCCCGACAGGATTCGAACCTGTGACCGACGGCTTAGAAGGCCGTTGCTCTATCCAGCTGAGCTACGGGCGCAAAATCGCCTTAACTGAGATACGAAAAATGGTCGGGGTAGAGAGATTCGAACTCCCGACATCCTGCTCCCAAAGCAGGCGCGCTACCAGACTGCGCTATACCCCGTTTTTCGTTTCCCGTATGCCTCGCTACAGGAGGTGGGCATAATACGCAGCAGCCCTTCCTTCGTCAACGCTTTTAGGAAAATTATTTCATTTCATTTGTTGGCCTGCCGTTTCGGCCCATGCGACAATAACATCTTAATTTGAATCACCTTTTTGCGAGACTATTTCGAATGGCAGCTCTGATCTTAGATGGCAAAACACTGGCGGCAAGCTGGGAAGAACAACTGGCAGCACGAGTCACTGCCCTCAAGAATAGCTCCGCCGGCAGAACCCCAATACTTGCGACCATTCTGGTGGGCGACGACCCCGCCTCTGCTACCTATGTAAAAATGAAAGGCAATGCCTGCCGCCGCGTAGGCATGGACTCGTTAGCTGTTGAGATGCCAAGTTCAACCACCACCGAGCAACTATTAACTAAAATTGCCGAACTAAATGCCAACCCTGACATTCACGGCATTCTACTGCAACACCCAGTGCCAGAGCAGATTGACGAGCGCGCATGCTTTGATGCGATCGCTCTGCATAAAGATGTGGATGGCGTTACCTGCTTGGGCTTTGGCCGCATGGCTATGGGCGAAGACGCCTACGGCTGCGCTACTCCCAAAGGCATTATGCGCATACTGGAACACTACAAGATCGACATCGAAGGCAAACACGCCGTCGTTGTGGGCCGTAGCGCTATTTTGGGCAAGCCCATGGCGATGATGCTGCTCGAGGCGAACGCCACAGTCACTATTTGCCACTCCCGCACCCAGAACCTACCAGCACTGATTAAGCAAGCCGACATCTTAGTTGGCGCGGTTGGCAAACCCGAGTTTATTAAAGCCGAGTGGATTAAAGATGGCGCAGTTGTTGTTGACGCCGGCTACCACCCAGGTGGCGTTGGCGACATTGAACTAGCACCACTACTCGACAGAGTCAGCGCCTACACACCGGTGCCAGGTGGCGTTGGCCCAATGACAATCAACACACTTATATTTCAAAGTGTCGACTCCGGCGAAAAAGCCCTAGCCTAATCCGGACAAGCCTTATGGGACGCATTAAACCCCCCAAGAAAATTGGTCCGGCCCAAAAAATTGCGCGCGCCCTACTAAGTGGCGTGCTGCAACTTTTTTTCTGGGTAATGAGCACCCTGCGCTTTAAAAATCAGTTGGAAATCGAGCGCCCCTGCGTAATGGCGGTATACCACGATGAGCTAATGCCGCTCATCCACTATTTTCGCAATGAAGACGTCACTGCAATCGCCTCGCAAAATCACTTTGGCTACTCGATTGCTAAGGTTATGGAGCGCTATGGTTACGAAGTGGCACTCGGCTCCCGCAGCCGTGGCGGCATGGATGCTTTTTTTCAGTTGCTAAAAGCCGCGCGCAAGGGCAAAACCATTGCCTTCGCGGTAGATGGTTCACGGGGCCCTCGCCACGAAATGAAGCAGGGCGCAGTGATATTAGCCCGCAAAGCTAAGCTGCCCCTCTACCTTATTCGCGCCAGCTACAGTGGCTGGCGAATAGAGAAGTCTTGGGATAAATCAAAATTCCCCAAGCCCTTCGCCGAAGTCAGCTTCAATTACGAGCGCTTCCCAATGGAAGATTACGCTGACGAGAGCGACATTGAGGTAATCCTTGCCGCAGCGCAAAAACGGCTTTCTGCTCTGCAAACAGACGACTACGGTAACCACTGAATGCAACTAAGCCGCAAGCATCGCGCCCTGCTCTTTATAAGCTACGCCATTGTTATAACAGTGTTATCCCTACTCCCCGCCAATACTGCACCAAGCTTTGGCATCTGGGACAAGGTTCAGCACTTCAGCGCCTATCTGCTATTTATGGTACTGGCCTTCCCGCTTGCACACTGGCATCGCTGGCGACTGCTCACCGCCGCCGGTATTATTGCTTATAGCGTAGTAATGGAGTACGCCCAGCGCTTATCGCCTGGACGCCAAACCTCATGGGAAGATGTTTTTGCCAATAGCCTCGGCGTTGCCGCAGGCTATTTACTGGCATGGGGGCTGCTCTATAGCATTAAGTGTTTTAGAAAAAACGATAGCCAGCGCTAAATATTACTCTCGGCGCCAAGTTGTTCCCTCGCGACTGTCTTCTAAAATAACGCCCTGCGCCTTAAGAGAGTCTCTAATTTCATCAGCACGTGCAAATTGCTTATCTTGCTTAGCTTGCACCCGCGCCGCAATCAACGACTCTATCTCCGCCGCCGCCAACTGATCGCTACTGCCAGCCTGCAAATACGCATCTGCGTCTAATTGCAAAATCCCTAACACAGAGGCCAAAGATTTTAGCTGCCCACCTAGGACTACAGCGCGAGCTTTATCGCCACTGTCTTTTGCGCTATTTAGTTCGCGCACCATATCATAGAGCACTGCCAGCGCGACCGGCGCATTAAAATCATCTTGCATCGCCGCATCAAAGCGCTGCGCGTAGTCGTTGTCGAGCACTACCGCCGAATAATCACAGATTGCGACATCTGGCAAACCTTTCAGGGCGTGATAAAAACGATCGAGATTCTGCTTCGCTATCTGCAAATTATCTTCAGAGTAATTAATCGCGCTACGGTAGTGACTAGAGATCAAGAAATAGCGTACTACTTCAGTGTGATAGCGATCTAAAATCTCACGGATCGTGAAAAAATTGCCCAATGATTTAGACATTTTCTCATTGTCGACCCGCACCGCGCCGGCATGCATCCACGCCCGCGCATACTGAACGCCCGTTGCCGCTTCCGACTGAGCAATTTCGTTTTCGTGATGAGGAAAAACTAAATCGGGGCCACCGCCGTGAATATCAAAGGTATTGCCCAAGCAGCACGTCGACATTGCCGAGCACTCAATATGCCAGCCTGGGCGCCCTTTGCCCCAGGGCGAAGACCAGCTCACACTGTCGTCATCTACCGCTTTCCACAGTGCAAAATCGCGCGGATCATCCTTCGCTTCATCCACCGCAATACGCGCACCAGAAAGCAGCTCATCGGGCTTTTTGCCCGACAATTTACCGTAATCAGCAAACGCAGTTACCCGGTAATAAACATCGCCATTACTCGCCTGATAGGCGTGACCGCTAGCAATTAGGCGCGTAATCATGGCAATAATATCGCCGATATGCGCGGTTGCACGGGGCTCTTGGTCTGGCGGCAGAATATCTAAGCGCGCCGCGTCCTCATGCATTGCCTCAATAAATCGCGCAGTAAGCGCCTCGTATGGCTCGCCATTCTCCGTCGCCCGGCGCAAAATTTTATCGTCTATATCAGTGATATTACGCACGTAAGTTACATCGTAGCCCTTGGCACGCAAAAACCGCGTAATCACATCAAAGGCCACCAACACCCGCGCATGCCCCAAATGGCAGTAGTCGTATACCGTCATCCCGCAGACATACATTTTAATTTTACCGTCTTCAAGCGGGATTAAATCCTGCTTGCTGCGGCTGAGAGTGTTGTAGATTTGTATAGTCATAAATATTCGCTTAATGCTGGACGGTAAACGGAAGACGCTAACAAACGTCAAACCCCATACCGCCATAAAATTTTAAATGTAGCTATTCCCAGCTGAACAACTGACATGAACTGCGAGACATTTTTGCGTCTCCCACCTCCCCTCCAGCCGCTAGCGCACCATACCGCTTGTCAGACGTTCGACTCTTTACTACCCCAAGTATCCCGCAGCGCGATGGCGCGATTAAACACCGGTTTGTCGCTACTATGCTCGCGGCGATCGGCAACAAAATAGCCGGTGCGCTCAAACTGGAATCGAGCCTCAGGAGCTGCATCGGCAAGGCCCGGTTCGATCCAGCAATTTTCAAGCACGGTCAATGAACTGGGATTAACGTGATTAAGGAACTCTTCGCCGCCACGGTCCGGCGCTTCATGAGTAAATAATCGGTCGTATAAACGCACAATGGCTTGCTTGCCGTGGCTGGCCGAAACCCAGTGAATAACGCCTTTTGGTTTTACGCCATCGGCGGGATCTTCACCCAAGGTAGCTTCGTCGTAGCTGCAGTGCACTTCGGTGATATTACCATCGGCGTCTTTAACAACCGACTCCGCGAGCAGTACATAAGCGCTGCGCAAGCGCACTTTTTTACCTAAGACTAAGCGCTTGAATTTTTTATTTGCCTCTTCGCGGAAATCGTCCCGCTCAATATACACCTCGCGACTAAAGGGCAAGGTGCGCTCGCCAAGATCATCGCGATTAGGGTGACCGGCAGCGCTAAGCTGCTCAACCTTCTCTTCAGGGTAATTGGTAATGACCAATTTCAGCGGATCCATTACACACATGGCCCGCGGCGCATTTTTGTCGAGGTCGTCGCGAATCGCGTGTTCCAGCATGGCCATATCGACCACCCCTTCACTGCGCGCCACGCCAACCATATCGCAGAAATTGCGCAGCGCGGCGGCGGTATAACCACGACGACGCATACCGGCAATTGTCGGCATCCGCGGATCGTCCCAGCCATTAACAACGCTCTCGTCTACCAGCATTTTTAGTTTGCGCTTGCTGGTCACGGTGTAATTGATGTTTAAACGCGCAAATTCGTACTGCTTAGGCTGCGCAGGCACCGGCAGTTTCGCAAGAAACCACTCGTATAAAGGACGGTGATCTTCAAACTCCAAGGTGCAAATGGAGTGAGTGATGCCTTCTAGGGCGTCGGACTGGCCGTGAGTAAAATCATAATTTGGATAAATGCACCATTTGTCGCCAGTCTGATGATGGCTAACCTTGCGGATGCGGTAAATAATCGGGTCACGCAAATTAATATTCGGCGCCGCCATGTCTATTTTGGCCCGCAATACGCGGCTACCTTCGTCAAATTCACCGTCGCGCATGGCGGTAAACAAAGCCAAGTTTTCTTCTGGGCTGCGCTCACGGAAAGGACTATTACGCCCCGCCTCAGTTAAGGTGCCGCGGTATTCGCGAGCCTCATCGGCACTTAAATCGCATACGTAAGCGTCGCCATTGCTAATTAAATGCAGGGCGTATTCAAACAAAGTGTCGAAATAATCTGAGGCGTAGCGAATCGGGCCGGACCACTCATAGCCCAACCAGCGGATATCTTCTTGTATCGCGTCAATATAAGCCTGCTCTTCTTTGGCCGGATTGGTGTCGTCAAAGCGCAAGTGGCAGCGACCGCCAAATTGCTCTGCCAAGCCAAAATTAAGGCAGATTGATTTGGCGTGACCAATATGTAAAAAACCGTTGGGCTCTGGAGGGAATCGCGTTACCAGCTCGCCGCTTAAGCGTCCGCTGGCAATATCTTCTTTAATAATACTGCGGAGAAAATTATTGCCGGATACTGCATTGTCAGTCATTGAATGATTCCGTTAATCGTCATTAGCCTGCTTGGCGGGCCTCGGGCTCGGCGCGAGCGGACCCAATATCCAATTCGCTAGGCTGGTTTCGCCGCGAGGCCAAAAGCCGTATTATAGCGGCTTTAATTTCCGGTTATAAGCGAGATCAGCGCAAATGATTATCTTCAAAACGAATTTCGGCGACATCAGCATTGAATTGGACTTCGAAAACGCTCCTAAGACATCTGAGAATTTCAAACAGTACGTTGTTGACGGCTTCTATGACGGTACTATTTTTCACCGCGTTATAGACGGCTTTATGTTGCAGGGCGGCGGTTTCGAGCCCGGCATGAAGCAAAAGACCACCCGCGCCGTGATTGAAAATGAAGCAGACAACGGCCTAAAGAACGATGTTGGCACCTTGTCTATGGCCCGCACCTCAGACCCACACTCAGCTAGCTCGCAGTTCTTTATTAACGTCAAGAACAACGACTTCCTTAACCACAGCAGCAAAACCATGCAGGGCTGGGGCTACGCCGTGTTCGCTAAAGTAACCGACGGCATGGACGTGGTTAACAAAATCAAAGGCGTAAAAACGGGGAGTGCAGCAGGACACCAAGACGTACCAATGGAAGACGTCATCATTGAAAAAGCAGTTTGGGTAGACTAATTCCCCAATGACAACGCTCTTTATCTCAGATTTACATCTAGATGAAACTCGCCCGGATATCAGCCGGGCGTTTTTTGAATTCCTGCGCGACGACGCCAGCAAAGCTCAGGCCTTGTATATCCTCGGCGATTTTTTTGAAAGCTGGATAGGTGACGATGATCGCTCCACGCTCATCGATGAGGTGAGCCTTGCGCTCAAAGCCCTCACCGACAGCGGAGTTGCGCTCTATATAATGCATGGCAACCGCGACTTTCTAATAGGCCAGCAGTTCTGCGCTACCGTTGGCGGCCAATTATTAAGCGACCCAAGTGTTATTCAAATAAATGGTGAAGCGACCCTGCTCATGCACGGCGACAGCCTGTGTAGTGACGACCAAGAATACATGCGGTTTCGTAAAATGTTGCGCTCGCCACAATGGCAGCAAGACGCACTTGCCAAACCCTTGGAAGAGCGCCGCGCTATAGCCAAGCACCTGCGCATGATGAGCAGCGAAGCGAATAGCAATAAAGCCGAAGACATCATGGACGTAAACCTTGATGACGTGAGCCGCGCAATGCAGACCCACCAGTGTCAACGCTTGATCCACGGCCACACTCATCGCCCCAACCGCCACCCGATGACAATTGACGGCCAGCCCGCCGAACGAATTGTACTTGGCGACTGGGATAGCGCTGTTTGGGTACTTCGCGCCAATAACGACAACCTCAAACTAGAGCAACACCCCTTCCCCAGCACTTCGGCGTAAGCCAATAAAACAGCCTAGAGCAAGCGACTCAGGGCTGTTTTGCACCATTTTGAACAACACCGCCGCAACACACTCTTTTTACCCAGCACCCAATTAGCGCACACCCCTCGTACACACAAACCCACAAAAAACTCTAAGCATTTGATTAATAACAACATAATACTAGTGGCATAGCTATTGCTAGTTCTAGGCAGAACGTTCTGATCCAAAACTACCTGACCTTAAGCGGCGGTATTACGAAACGGTCTGTTGGCGATCTTGATCTCATCCCGGCAACCGGCACTCACTCGGAGACAGATAAATGCCTTGGTATCATAGCTTTATTAAATACACCGTCGGTGCCCTTGCACTTACAAGCACCTGCTTTGCAATGGCTGCAGATCTCGAAAAGGAAGAATTAAAATTCGGTTTTATCAAACTGACCGATATGGCGCCCTTAGCCATCGCCTATGAGAAAGGTTATTTCGAGGACGAAGGACTTTACGTTAGCTTAGAGGCACAAGCCAACTGGAAGGTACTACTTGATCGGGTCATTGACGGCGAGCTCGACGGCGCCCATATGCTAGCCGGACAACCGCTTGGCGCTACCATTGGTTTTGGCACCCAAGCGCACATCATCACCGCCTTTAGCATGGACCTTAATGGCAACGGCATAACCGTTTCTAATAGCGTCTGGGAAGACATGAAGCCCCACATTCCAAAACAAGCCGACGGCAAGCCGGTTCACCCGATCAAGGCCGACGCACTCAAACTCGTCGTTGACAAATATAAGGCCGAGGGCAAGCCGTTTAAAATGGGCATGGTATTCCCAGTTTCTACCCATAATTATGAATTGCGCTACTGGCTAGCCTCCGGCGGTATCCACCCAGGTTACTACGCACCGCTGAAAGGTGATACCAGCGGGCAAATTGATGCTGACGCTCTGCTTTCCGTTACACCGCCACCACAAATGCCTGCCACCTTAGAGGCCGGCACTATTGACGGCTACTGCGTGGGCGAACCATGGAATCAGCAAGCCGTTTTCAAGAACATCGGCGTTCCCGTTATTACCGATTATGAAATCTGGAAAAACAACCCAGAAAAAGTCTTCGGGGTAAGCAATGAGTGGGCAGAGAAATACCCGAATACTCACATTGCCGTAGTTAAAGCCATGATCCGCGCCGCCAAATGGCTGGACGACAACAACAATGCCAACCGCCCCGAAGCCGTTAAAATTCTCGCTAAATCGGCCTACGTTGGCGCCGACTACGACGTTATCGCCAACTCTATGACCGGCACATTTGAATACGAAAAAGGCGATAAACGCGAAGTCCCCGACTTTAACGTTTTCTTCCGCCACAACGCGACTTTCCCGTACTACTCCGACGCCATTTGGTATCTAACCCAGATGCGCCGCTGGGGCCAAATAGCCGAGCACAAGCCCGACAGCTGGTATATGGAAATTGCCAAGAAGGTTTACCGCCCCGACATTTACCGCAAAGCAGCTGAGCAGTTGATTGCTGAAGGTAAAGTCAGCGCCAGCGAATTTCCAAAGTTTGCGACCGAGACTGGTTTTAAACCGCCGCAAACTGAGTTTATTGACAACATCACCTACGATGGCAGCAAGCCTAATGAGTACCTCAGTAAATTCAGCATCGGCCTAAAACCAAAAGACACTCTGAAGTAGTAGTCGTACAGCCCCGCTGGCCACAGCGGGGCAAAAGGAGCACCTATGTTTAAACAAAACACCCTGCATTACTTGAGTGTTGCAGGTTTCGCATGGCTAGTCCCACTCATTAAACTCGCCAGCTGGGAGAACCCCCGCGAGCAAGCACAGGAAATTGTTCGCCTTATTGGCCTGCCGTTAATAGCCATTTTGGTATTTCTTGCTATTTGGTCTACCGCGGCATCGCGAATCGACACTAGCCTTGGCACCTTTCCCGGGCCGACGGCCGTGGTATCAGCAGCCCAGGGCCTATATCAAGAACATTTAACGGAGCGTGAAAAGGCGGTTGCATTTCATGAACGCCAAACCAAGCGCAATGACGAAAAGCTCGCAAAAAACCCAGACGCTGAAATTAAGATTCGGGACTACACCGGCAAGCCTACGTATTTCGATCAAATTTTTACCAGCCTCATTACGGTATTTACCGGCTTTTTAGTGGCTTCACTTATTGCCGTACCCATAGGTATAACCTGCGGTCTAAGCCCGCTTTTGAATACCGCCATCACGCCCATTATCCAAATTCTAAAACCAGTATCGCCGCTTGCTTGGCTGCCGTTAGTAACCATGGTGGTTAGCGCGGTATACGTAAGTGATGACCCCGCCCTATCTAAGTCATTTATCAACTCAGCCATCACTGTGACCTTGTGCTGCATGTGGCCAACCCTGATAAATACCGCCGTCGGCGTTGCTAATATCGACAAGGATCTAATCAATGTTGGTCGTGTTATCCAGCTTGGCTGGTTCACGCGAGTACACAAAATTGCCATACCCGCAGCGCTACCTATGATCTTCACCGGTTTGCGCATCTCCCTAGGCATTGGCTGGATGGTATTAATTGCGGCAGAAATGCTGGCGCAAAACCCAGGTCTTGGCAAGTTCGTTTGGGATGAGTTTCAAAACGGCAGCTCCGAGTCCCTCGCCCGCATTATGGTTGCTGTGATTACCATCGGCTTTGTTGGATTCATTCTGGACTCATTTATGCATACCCTCCACAAAGTCATCGCCCACGACGAAGCCTGAATCCAAGGATGCCGACATGTCTACTTATCTTGATATTTCACAAATTAGCATTGAATTCCCCACCAAAACCGGCCCTTTTAAAGCCTTGGACAAGGTCGATTTAAAAATTGATCGCGGTGAATTTATCTCACTTATCGGCCATTCGGGCTGTGGCAAATCAACGGTACTCAATATCGTTGCTGGACTTTATGAAGCGACTGAAGGTGCGGTAATACTCGAATCCAAAGAGGTCAATGCCCCCGGCCCAGACCGCGCCGTGGTTTTTCAACACCACTCTTTATTCCCTTGGCTAACGGTTTATCAAAACGTTGAGCTGGCCGTTAAGCAGGTCTTTAAAGGCAAAAAAACCAAAGCCGAGATACGCGAGTGGGTAGACTACAATCTCGCATTGGTGCACATGTCACACGCCAGCCACAAGCTACCGGCCGAAATATCTGGGGGGATGAAGCAGCGGGTTGGCATCGCCCGAGCCCTTGCCATGGAGCCCAAAGTATTACTCATGGATGAACCTTTTGGTGCATTAGATGCACTGACCCGCGCCCACCTTCAGGACGCATTAATGGAAATCCAAGCAGAGCTAAACAATACTGTCATTCTTATTACCCACGATGTGGACGAGGCGGTATTACTCTCTGACCGCATTGTTATGATGACCAATGGCCCTGCGGCAAGGATTGGAGAAATTCTCAATATTGATTTACCCAGACCAAGAGATCGCTTAGCACTGGCCGATAACTCAGACTACAACCATTACCGCGCGGCAGTACTAACATTCTTACACCAGAAACAAGCAAAATCAGACACGCCGCCAACACAAATTAAATCCGCCGCAAGCCCTTTGTCGGAAGTTAAAAAAGCCGTTGGAGCCTAAAATGGGAACCATTAACAATAGAAACGGATTTCAACTCGAAAAGCCCGATGTCACCCTAGGGTTTATCCCTCTTACCGACTGCGCACCACTGGTGATCGCCCAGGAAAAAGGCTATTTCAGTGCCGAAGGTCTTAACGTCACCTTGTCCCGAGAAGCGTCTTGGGCCGGCATCCGCGACAAAGTAGGCCTAGGGATACTTGACGGCGCACAGATGCTAGCCTCTATTCCAGTAGCGTCCAGACTCGGTATTGGTGGCCCAAAAATCGACATGGTCAGCGCCATGGTGCTCGACCTAAACGGCAACGCCATAACCATTAATAATCAGCTTTACAATCACTTGTACGAAATCGATTCGCGCTGTGAATTTAGTCCGCTGATTGCTGCTCAAGCACTGCAATGTTTGATTGAAGAAAACAAACGTAGCAAGCGACCAAAATTGCGCTTTGGTGTGGTTTACCCCTGCTCAACCCAAAGCTATGAACTACGCTATTGGCTGGCGAGTGCGGGTATCGACCCTGATCGCGATGTGGAAATTGTCGTTATTCCACCGCCAAAAATGGTAACCGCCATGACCGATGGCGACATCCACGGCTTCTGCGTCGGGGAACCGTGGAATACCCTCGCCGTACAGCAGCAAATCGGCCATGTGGTCGCCACCAAATACCAGCTTTGGAATAACAGCCCAGAAAAAGTATTTGCAGTTAGCGAAAGCTGGTCAAAAGAAAACCCACTCACCCATCAAGCCCTATTGCGCGCACTGATCAAGGCTTGCATCTGGCTAGACAAAAAAGAAAATCGTCGGGTTGCCGCAAAAATTATTAGCCAAGCTGCCTATATTGCGCTGCCGGAGGAAACCGTCGCCCTTTCGTTGATGGGCTCTTCACTAAAACATCACGGCCTACCCGCTGAAAAAGTTGAAGATTTTCACGTATTCCACCGTTATTCAGCCAATTTCCCATGGCTCAATCACGCTGAGTGGTTTATTTCACAAATGTATCGCTGGGGGCAGCTAACCACACCAGTAAATATTGAGGAGACCGTCGCAGCCGTTTATAAGCCAAGTCTTTTCCGTATCGCGGCAGCCGCAGTCGGTATCGAGTGCCCGAGTATCGACCGTAAAACCGAAGGCAATTTGCATGAGAAGATGATTCTAAGCAAGTCACAACACATCGGTCCCAATCAATTTTTAGATGGACAAATCATTAGCGTCGGCGGCATTATTAAATACTTAGAAAAACAAAATCTATCCAAAGCAGACATTCCCGCGCTCCGCTTAATCAATGTTCAAAAAGAGGTTTAAAACTGTCGATGAAAGTTTTACTAATTGACATTGATTCCGAAAGAGCAAAAAAAATAGAACCCATTATTTCTTGGACAGGAATAGAATTAATCAGCGTTAACGACAGCGATACCGATATTTATCAATTGGTCGGAGAAATGCACCCCGAAGTCATTTTAGTCGACACCAATTCTCCCAATCGCGACACCTTGGAACATTTAGCCCAGCTCGAAAAAAGTGCTCCGCGCACAGTAATAAAATTGGGAAACACCCGTTCAGTAAGTATTAATCGCCTCGCCTCTGAAGCCGGCATTAGCCTCTATGCCATCGACGCCGTACCCATGCCATTACTGCAATCACTAATCGACATCGCCATTAGCTATTTCCACAGCGTCGACCAGTTGCGCGCAGAGGTCGACGCGCTCAAGCCAACTATCGATGCTCGCCAAGCACTAAACAAAGCTAAGAAATTTATTATGGACACCTACGGCTTGGCGGAGGAGCAAGCCACAGATTTATTAAACAAAAATGCCGACCGGCAGCGTCGCCCAGTTAGCGATGTTGCCCGTCAACTATTAGAGACCGGGTCGTTTATTTAAACTCTGCACCACACAAAACTCCCCCTCGCTTTATAAGCTAAGCGCAAAGGGCGAAGACTAAATACTTGAGGGGATAAGCCCCGCCTAGCCACTATGTTTAAATGTGCAGACTTCAGACCGCCAAAGGACCGCTATGAAAGCGAAACTCGTCCTCTACCGTTTCAATTAAGTGCTGCTCTTTTTCTCGAAAAAAAGCCACTCGCGGCGCGATTGCTTCAACTGCATAGCGCTCTGCCAGCGCCAAATAATCTTTAAAATGGCGCGCCTCAGACTTCAGTAGCGAGTGGTAAAACGCGCCCAATTCTGGGTCTAACAGAGGGGCTATTTTCGCAAAACGCTCGCACGAGCGCGCTTCGATAAATGCGCCAATAATCAAAATATCGACCAATTTATGGGGGTCGCTAGTGCGCGCACCGGTGCGCAGACCATTGGCGTAATTGGCCGAGGATAAATGCCGATATTCAACACCGCGTTTTTTCATGATCCCCATAACCTGCTCAAAATGGCGCAGCTCTTCCCTTGCCAATTTAGACATCTTCATTAGCAGATCAGGTTTATCCACGTAGCGAAACATCAAATTCAGCGCTGTACCCGCCGCTTTCTTTTCACAATTGGCATGGTCTATCAGCATCTCTTCGGGAAAACGCAAGGCAGCATCTATCCAGCCTTGGGGGGTCTCACAGGGCAGGAATTCAAGTATTTCACTGATATCAACAGACATGGCAAAGCGCATCCAATCAAATTAAGGCAAGACAGAAAAACCGGCGCAGTATAGCAAAGCGAGGTGTTTTTCAGGAGCAATCGGGGGATAAAACCCCTGAGCAGCGCAAACTAAGGCTCGCGGCGCAGGTATCGGCCTATATAACGCTGATAATAAGCCTCAGACAGCAGATAAAACTCGCGATCAATCATATCGCGCAGCGATATAAGGGGTTCATCGCGATATTCCGCATCGATACTAAAACCAAATTGGGCGCTATCGCCGATCTGTCCTGCGCCTGCGCGCAGCAATTGAAACAACCAAATATAGGGGCTCTTGTGCACGGGGTAGCGAATTCGCTGGGTCTGCAACTGCCACTCCAAGAGCCCGACATCATCTATCCGGAGCTTATTTTCAATTACCTGAACCAAAAAGCCATCTAAACGCTGATCAATAATCTGCTTCTGGTCATCGCTATAGCTATTCCAATCGATCACCTCGTGGCTGTAACGCTTGCAACCCCGACACACCTCATCACCGAGTGCTGTCGAACAAACACCAATACAGGGGGTCACCACACGAGGACGCACAACAGCCAAGCCAAACTCCAGACAAAAAATAGCAAATATAGGACGTAAAGAGTAAGCCAGCACCACATGAGCTGGCAAGCGTGGTAATTCACTTAACGTATGTGTGGTTTTTCAGTATACTTGCAGCCCCCTATTTCGCATCGATGATGGGCATCGATAGCCCCGGCCCCGGCGATCCCGGCGGATGCGGGTACCGAAACTGAAAAGAGGAGTTACACTGTGCTTGAAGCATATCGGAAACACGTCGACGAACGCGCCGCGCAAGGCATTGTTCCCCAGCCACTCAACGCTGAACAAGTCGCGGGCCTAATCGAGTTGCTCAAAAATCCGCCTGCAGGCGAAGAAGCAACCCTTGTTGACCTGATCTCCAACCGTGTACCACCAGGTGTTGACGAAGCGGCTTACGTTAAAGCCGGCTTTCTGTCTGCCATCGTAAAAGGTGAAGCCAGCAGCCCTCTTCTGAGCAAAGAAGAAGCAGTTAAACTGCTGGGCAATATGCACGGCGGCTACAATATTGTGACTCTGGTTGACCTCCTCGACCACGCAGATCTTGCCAAACTCGCCGCAGAAGAGCTTAAGCACACCCTGCTGATGTTTGATGCCTTCCACGACGTAGAAGAAAAGTCCAAGGCTGGTAATGCACTGGCGAAAGAAGTGATTCAAAGCTGGGCCGACGCAGAGTGGTTCACCAACCGCCCTGAAGTTGCCGAAAGCATTGTTAACACCGTATTTAAAGTCACCGGCGAAACCAATACCGATGACCTGTCACCTGCACCAGACGCATGGTCACGTCCAGACATCCCACTGCACGCACTGGCGATGTTCAAAATGGAACGCGACGGCATTAAGCCCGACGTGCAAGGCAGTGTTGGCCCGCTTAAACTGATCGACACCCTGAAAGAAAAAGGCCACCCCATTGCCTTCGTTGGCGATGTTGTTGGTACAGGCTCTTCACGTAAATCAGCAACCAACTCAGTACTGTGGTTCTTCGGCGACGATATGCCTGGCGTGCCTAATAAGCGCTCTGGTGGTATTTGTATCGGCAGCAAAGTTGCACCTATCTTCTACAACACCATGGAAGATGCTGGCGCACTGGTATTTGAAGCCCCCGTTGACGACCTGAACATGGGCGACGTGATTGAAATCCGCCCCTACGACGGCGTCATTAAAAATGTTGAAACTGGCGCCACCCTGAGCACCTTTGAACTGAAGTCACCCGTACTTCTCGACGAAGTTCGCGCTGGCGGCCGCATCAACCTGATCATTGGTCGTGGCCTAACGGCTAAAGCCCGTGAATCACTGGGTCTGCCCACCTCTACCCTGTTCCGTCTGCCCGAGCAGCCCGCCGACACTGGCAAAGGCTACACCTTGGCGCAAAAAATGGTTGGTCGCGCCTGCGGTCTACCCGAAGGTACTGGTATTCGTCCAGGAACTTACTGCGAACCCAAAATGACCACCGTTGGTTCACAGGACACCACTGGCCCAATGACCCGCGACGAGCTGAAAGACTTGGCCTGCCTCGGTTTCTCTGCCGACCTGACCATGCAGTCGTTCTGTCACACTGCGGCTTACCCCAAGCCAATCGACATCGACACCCAGCACAACCTGCCAGACTTCATCATGACCCGTGGCGGTGTTTCACTGCGCCCCGGTGACGGTATCATCCACAGCTGGTTGAACCGCATGTTGCTGCCAGACACGGTCGGCACCGGTGGTGACTCCCACACTCGCTTCCCAATGGGTATCTCGTTCCCAGCGGGTTCTGGTCTGGTTGCCTTCGCCGCCGCGACCGGCGTTATGCCACTGGATATGCCTGAATCAGTATTGGTTCGCTTTAAAGGCAAAATGCAGCCTGGCATTACCCTGCGCGACTTGGTTCACGCCATTCCTTATCAAGCCATTAAAGAAGGTCACCTGACCGTTGAGAAAAAAGGCAAGAAGAACATCTTCTCTGGCCGCATTCTTGAAATCGAAGGCTTGGCTGGTCTGACTGTTGAGCAGGCATTTGAATTGTCTGACGCCTCTGCAGAGCGTTCCGCTGCTGGCTGTACCATCAAGCAAGGCATTCCAGAGATCTCTGAATACCTGCGCTCGAACATCACCCTACTGCGCTGGATGGTAAGCGAAGGCTACGGCGACCCACGTACTCTTGAGCGCCGCGCCGCCAATATGGAAGCATGGCTGGCGAATCCAAGCCTGCTCGAAGGCGATGCCGATGCCGAGTACGCCGCGGTTATCGAAATTGACCTAGACGAGTTAAAAGAGCCTGTAGTTTGCTGCCCTAACGACCCAGACGACGCTAAATTGCTGTCTGAAGTTGCTGGCGACAAAGTAGACGAAGTCTTCATCGGTAGCTGCATGACCAACATCGGTCACTTCCGCGCCGCTGGTAAACTGCTCGACGCCAACAAAGGCACGCTGAACACCCGTCTGTGGATCTCGCCACCGACGAAGATGGATCAGCACACCCTGATGGAAGAAGGCTACTACAACATCTTCGGCGCTTCAGGTGCACGTACCGAAATGCCAGGCTGTTCACTGTGCATGGGTAACCAAGCACGTGTTGCCGATGGCGCTACTGTGCTATCTACCTCTACCCGTAACTTCCCTAACCGTCTTGGCAATGGCGCCAATGTCTACCTGACCTCTGCTGAGTTAGCATCGGTTGGCGCGATTCTGGGCCGCCTGCCAACACCGGCTGAGTATATGGAATACTGTAAAGATCTGGATGCCATGTCTGGCGAGATTTATCGCTACATGAACTTCGATCAAATTGCGTCTTTCCAAAAAGGTGCTGAAGAAGGTAAGCGTATTGCGTCAGTAGAAATTACTGAAGTATCGATGTAAGTCTTTGACTTAAGTCGTTGAGAGAGCCGCCTTCGGGCGGCTTTTTTGTGCCAGTAACATTACGCCTTGACCATATGTTTTTAGATTCATCACATGTCATAGCGCACTATATCGAATTTATGCGCATCAACTACGAGCTAGGCAAGCCCCCTTTGAGCTCGCTGAGCATCGCAGAAACTGAGCGGGGCCTTTAGCGAGCACTATTTGAGCCGAAGGCGAGTTGCGCAGCGCCGCTCAGTTTTGAGAAGCACAGGAAACCCGAAGGGCGAGTGATGGGGTGTGCTTTTTCTTGCTTACTTCTTTTTTCACACAAAAAAGAAGTAAGTCGCCCAGCGAGGCGAAAACCACTCTAGCAGGCTAGCTTACAAAAAACTTTAATCAGCCTTTCTTCAAAGCCCGCTTTTCACCCCTACGCCGCGCAAAAAACGCCTGTAATACTGCAGTTGCTTCATCAGCGAGTACACCACCCTGCCACTCTACCCGGTGATTCATTTGGGCTTGGTCGAATAACTGTAAATGGCTACACACCGCCCCCGCTTTTGGCTCGGCAGCGCCATACACCACGCGTTTAATTCGGCTGTGAATAATCGCACCAGCGCACATCGCGCATGGTTCAACGGTCACATAGAGGGTCGTATCTGGCAGGCGATAATTATTTAGGATTTGCGCGGCACCGCGCAGCGCCACGATTTCTGCGTGGGCGGTAGGATCAGCACTGCTTATAGGCTGATTAAAACCCTCGGCAATAACAGCATTGTCTTTAACGATAATCGCGCCAACTGGCACCTCATTTGCCAAATCCGCCTGCTGCGCCAATCCCAAAGCATGGTGCATCCAATACTCGTCGGAAAATTCAGACATGCATACTACGCCACTGAAAAACCTCGTGCTTACTGCCCAGCATTCTTCGCCTCCACGGATTTCACCCCAAATTATATGTATTCGCTATTTTAGCCTATAAATGACCGTACCACTGTTAGCTGAGAACACACTAAAAACTGTAAAAATTCTGTGCTAGTGTCGATTTAGCCCTCGGCCCTCGCGTCGGCGACGAGTAGCATTAAGCAGTGGACTAAATTATAAGGAGAATAAGCATGGCCAACAAACACGGCGATTTCATCTGGTACGAGCTGCTAACAGACAATACTGATCTCGCGCAATCATTCTACGGGAATGTACTCGACTGGGAATTCAACGATAGCGGCCAAGCCGAGATGGATTATACGATTATCACTGCCAAAGCCAGTGCCGACATTGGTGGCATGCTACAGATTACGCCTGAGATGAGAGCAGGCGGCGCACAACCAATATGGCTAGGCTATATCGCCGCAGACGACGTCGACGCCTGTATTGACCGGATCATCACTACCGGTGGCACAGAAATAATGCCGGCAACTGACATTCCTGATGTTGGCCGTATCGCGATGCTAAGCGACCCCCAGGGCGCGCTGTTTTATATTATGCGGGGGCTTAGCGACGAAACCAGTCTTGCCTTTGCCGCTGACCACCCTAGGGACGGACACTGCGCGTGGAACGAGTTAATGTGCAGCAACCCCGCTGGGGCACGCTCATTCTATGGAAAGGAATTTGGCTGGATTAAAGACGGCGAAATGGATATGGGGCCAATGGGTACTTACGAGTTTTTACGTCACGATCATATGATTGGCGCAATAATGCCAAGTCCAGAAGCTATGCCACGGCCAATGTGGAATTACTATTTCAGAGTTGCAGACATTGATATCGCGGTCGAAAAAGTAAAGGCTGGCGGCGGAACGATATTAACTGGCCCAGGCCCAATTCCAGGCGACGAATACACCATTCAAGGACTCGACCCACAGGGCGCGGCATTTTCACTCGTAGGTCAACGGAAAGCCGGAGCATAAGTCAGTAATGCCATACGTTACTTGTTAACGAAACTAGGCGACCTCAAATCACCGACGCCGCCTTCTTAGACTTACCTTACAAAGCGCGCTTAACTTTACGATACCCTTCTTTAATCTCTTCGCCTAAAAGGGATATTGCGGCGTGCAGGCTCTCGACAGTGGGTTCCACTTCTTTATTAAAGTGCTTGGTTTTATCCACGAGCTGGCCCCACTTTTGTTCTAGATCCTGCCACTCGTCACGCACTTCCATATTAGCCAAATGAATTTTTACATTGATATCATCACGCTGCTCACGCAATTTTTCGATCATATCGTTAAAATTTTGCTTAGTACTCATCATCCACTCTCCATACGGCAAAGCTGCGAAAATGCGCTAAGTTAATACTACCTGTTTGATGGAAAAGCGAATTGATTCAAATCAAGCAAACCCAAAAGCCATTGATAATAGCCAAGCCGTGACGTGGAAGTATCAAGGGCTCGGCACTCTTTTACCTACGCGTCAGCTTTTATTTCTGCTACCGTCAGTTGTAACATTTTCACAACAACCTAATAGTCCTTAGGCTAAGCCAGCGTTTAGCAGGTTCTGGACTTCGAAAAGGCAACACATGTCATCTTATCAACAAAATCAAACACCTAAGCAAGCCGCCCCACAGCCAACAAGGGCTTACCTAGCTTGCTTACCGGGAAACAGCCGTAACACGGCTAGCGCCAGCCCAAAGCAGCTAACACCTAAAATATACCGGTACGCCTTATTCCTATTTTGCTTTCTGCTGAGCATGACGGCATGGCCAAGTTACGCGGCATCAACAAACACCCAGCAAATGATTAGTGACCTGCAACTTCGTCTGAATGCGGCGCAATCCTCTGAAAAGCTCAATTCTGAGCAACGCGATTTTATTGTCCAACTCTACCAGCAAGCCCTAGATAATCTGGCGCTAGCAACAGAAGACCGCAACCAAGCCCACGGATATATCGATCAAATCTCGACTGCTGCCACACGGCAGGCAGAGATTCAGCAAAAACTTGACCAAGCTCTGCCGGAAATCGATGTTGGCGGTAAACTTAGCCTTCTCGAAAAGCGCTTACTCAATCAACAAGCTACTTTACTCGAGCTACACAGCGAAGAAACCACTATAAATGCGCGTATTGTCACTGCGCAACAAGACGTTTCACCTCTTATAGAGGCTGCCTTGCAGAAGCAGTCTAACGCTGAAGCGCAATTAGCAGAAAGCCCCGAAAGCCAGACAACTGAACTCGCTAAAGCCCGCCGAGCGTTTAACGAGAGCGAAAGTATAGCCGCCAACGCACGAGTTGAATTATTGCGACAGCGCTTAATTTCCCGAGATTCACGACTTGAAATTTTGGATCTTCAGCAGCGCTTAGTGGTAAGAAAAATCGACATTGCGAATCAAGCTATCGAAAAACTACAAGAAGCTGTAAGTAGCGCCCGCCGAAATCAGGCTAATGCTATTGCCGAGCAAGCCCAACAACGCCTTGTTGAGTTAGAGAATGCGGATCAAGAGATTAAAAAAATTGCCCAGGATAACGCCGAGCTCGCTAGCGATATTGCCAATATCACGGCGCGCACCGATGACTTACTCAATAAGCTAGCACAGCTACGTGATGAGCGGTCTTACGTTGAACGTTACTCAAACAGCATGGCACAGCAGCTTGCCATCACGGGTGCCGATCGCCTCTCAACCTTAGGTGTCGATCTGCTTGAACAACGCCAACAGTTTTTTCAACGCTCCTCCCTAACCCTAAAAACTAAAATACTAGACGAAGAACTCGCCCGCGCCCAATTAACAAAACTTCGCTTAGAAGATCGTCAGTATTTAATCACCAAGGAAAATAACACGGGTTTAGATTCACAAAGCAACAAGCTGCGCGACGAACAAGGCCTATTACTCCAGAGCGGCATCAAAATTTACCGTCGGTACATTGAAACAATAATGACCACCCGAAGTGAAAATATCGCTTTAAAAGCTAAAACCGCAGAATACATGACACTTTTAAATAGCCGTCTTTTGTGGATACCGAGCACTACGCCACTATGGACTCAGCTAAAGCAAGCAATAGAGCAAGAAACGCCTTGGTCAGAGCGCCTATCAGCATGGCGAGCAAACACCCCATCGAAAAGCCTACAGTGGAGTAATAAGTGGCAGCTTTTTTTACTCGCCATTCCGGGATTAATTATTTTACTCAAGCCGCGATTACTCTCGCTGTTAAAAACCCTGGCTACTAACGTCGGCAAAGTAAACCGAGACCGATTTTCCGATACCGCGCTAGCATTATTAATCTCCCTATTACTGGCCTCGCCGGGTCCCTTAGCGCTTGGTTTCCTAGCCGCCTTAACGTCCGATGGCGGCGCATTGACAGAGCAGATTCACCAAGGGCTTAAGAATGCGGCGGGTTTATGGCTACTGCTTAATGTCTTCCGTGAAATATGTCGCCCAGACGGGGTTGCTGAGTTCCACTTTAAATGGCGTCTCGACATCATTAATGTCACCCGAAAAAATCTACGTTGGCTCACCTTAACGCTGGTTTTTGTATCACTTTTCATACCCATCGCAGACCACCCCGCAGACGGCAATAGCATTATTAGTCGGCTACTGTTCAGCGTATCGTCTTTAGCGCTTGCCTACGTAACACACCGCGTATTATGGCAACTCTTTTTGCTGAGAAATCACGCCCCTAGGCGCCAAATCAGTTTCAAATATATTATTCACGCATTGGCGGTTTGCATCCCCTTGGTACTGCTCGGCCTGTCTTGGTACGGCTATCATTTTTCAGCACTTATGATCCAAAACAAGCTTTTTGTAACCGCTTGTTTAATGGCTGCGCTGTTCATACTCTATTCCCTAATCTTACGCATATTCTCGGTAGTTGAACGCCGCATGACGCTTGAACGTCTGCGAGTGAAGCGTAAGGCTGAGCAAGCACAAAACGCGAATCGGCAAGCGGCTGATACGGCGGGTGAAGGGATGCCAGAGTCCATAGACGCCACCGAATATGATATGGACACCATTACCCAGCAAACCAGAGGATTTTTAGGCTTGTTAACGGGCGTTGCGGCAATCGTCCTAGGCTGGGAGTTATGGGCAGAAATACTACCGGCGCTGAGCATACTAAATACTGTCGAACTTTGGCGTGTAACAGGCGACAACCCCGCGATGGGTGACAAGGCGATCACCCTTGCCGACGGTATAATAGCCATCATTATGATGACGCTAACCTACTTGGGGGCGCGCAATTTACCCGGCATTTTGGAAATTTCAATCTTACGTAAACTGCAACTCGAAGCCGGTAGCAGCTATGCCATCACCACGGTGGTGAAATATATTATCGTGATGGTCGGCATTATCGTTTCGCTGAATATAATCGGCGCTCAATGGTCAAAACTACAATGGCTCGTCGCCGCGCTAGGTGTCGGCCTTGGTTTCGGTTTGCAGGAAATTGTGGCGAACTTCGTCTCCGGCTTACTCATCTTGTTCGAGCGTCCCATTCGTGTTGGCGATACCGTCACCGTAGGTAATCACACCGGCACCGTGACTCGCATTCGCATACGAGCAACAACGCTCACCGACTGGGATCGCAAGGAACAGATAATTCCCAACAAAACCTTTATTACCGAACAACTCACCAATTGGACATTAAGCGACTCTATTACCCGGCAAATTATTAAAGTTGGCGTTGCTTACGGCTCCGATGTGATTGCCGTGCATAAATTGCTCACTAAAGTCATTGAAGACAACCGTCGAATTACCAAAGACCCGCCGCCATCAGTCTTTTTTGTCGGTTTTGGCGACAGCAGCCTTAACTTTGAACTCCGCGTATTTGTACCCAGTATGCTCGACATCATGCCCTTAATTCACGAGATTCACGTGGAAATAGAGGCAACGCTGAGAAAACACGAAATAGAAATTCCGTTTCCACAACGGGATATATGGATTCGATCAGAGGGCGAGCAATAGACTATGAATAGCCCCTATCACTGTAGACACTCCGCATGGTAAAAATTAACCATCGGAGGAAGTATGAATCAACGTCGTAAATTTACTGAAGACTTTAAGCAAGAGGCAGCCGCTCAAGTCATTG